>NZ_JBFUEB010000032.1:0-58197 GCF_056404395.1 Rhizobacter sp. P2_D12
GGGCCGCGGCGGCAGCGCGGCCGGCCCCGGGCCGTCCGGGCACAACCCGGCCGCGTGTTGCGCCACCTGGCGCAGCCGGCGCGCCACCTCGCGATGCAGGTGCCACGACAGCAGCAACGCGAGCAGCAGCGCCGCCGGCAGCACCGAGGCCGCGCTGCGCAGCAGGCTCGCGCGCAGCTCGCCGGACAGGTCGCTGCGATCGAAATCGATGCTCAGCCGAGCGATCGGCGGGTGACCGTCGCGCGGATCGGCGACCGCCAGCTCGATGCCCTTCAGCGCCTTGCGGCTCGCCAGCGCGTGCGGCATGCCGGGCAGGTCGCTCGGCGTCCCGGCGGCGTAGGCGGCACCGCCGGCGATGTCCAGGCGGACGGCCGCGACGCGCGGATAGCGCGTGATCAGGTCGAGCTCCTGCTGCACCGTGGTGCCGTCCTGCCGGCGCACCGCGTGGCCCAGCCGTGGCAGGCGGGTCTCGGTGATGTCGCGCGTGGTGGCGGACTCGGCCGCCTCGACCGCGCCGCTGGCCTGCCAGGCCTGCACGGCGAGGGTGAGCCCGGCACAGCCCAGGCTCACCAGGGCGACCATGCCGATCGTGCGCACGACCAGCGAGCGGAACGGAGCGGAGGGCGGGGGCAAGGCAGGCGTCATGAGGGCATTTCGGCCGCTGCACGAAGCGGCTGTTGCACGGCCGCGTGAACTATTGCGATCGAGCGGCGGCGCGTTCCATCGAGTTGACATTTGTTGTTGATTCAGCGGGCCGGGTGGCCCGCGACGGCCCGCACGCGGCTTGCCAATGGCGAGCGGCTCCACCCACAATCGACGCATGACAGGCGCGTCGTCACGGTCGGAGATGGCAGCAGGCGGCGAGGCCCGGCTGGGGCACACCGGCAATGCGCCGCGGGCCGGGCTGCTGCAGCGGATCCGCAGCATGCTTGCGCTGCTGGGCGACGGTCGCCACCGTCGCACGCCGGCGGACAACTTGATCGACAACTGCCAGCAGCCGCTGCTCGGCGTCAATGCCTTCGGCCGCGTCGTGCGCGCCAACCCGGCTGCCGCCGCCTGCTTCGGCGTCGACGGCGAGCCGGCGCTGCAAGGCCGCGAGATCGCGTCGCTGTTCGACGGCTGGGCCTGCCTGCCCGATCACGCCGTGCTCTGGCCTGCAGGGGGCCCGCCCCGCAAGGCGATCGAGTGCGAGGCGCAGGACACCGCACTGCGCCGGCTGCTGGTGCGAGCGGTGCCGAACCCCGACGACGGCGGCTGGAGCCTCTCGCTGTCCGAGTGCACGCAGGAACACCTTTCGCGGCAGCAGCGCGACGCCGCCCTCAGCCTGCTCAACCACGACCTGCGCGCGCCGCAATCCGCCACGCTGACGCTGATCGAGCTGTGGCGGCTGCGCCAGTCGACGCTGACCGAGGACGAGCTGCTGTCGCAGGTCGAGACCAACGCGCTGGCATCGCTGTCGTTGGCGGACGATTTCGTTCGGTTCGTGCGCATGCATGACCGCGTGCTGCAACTGCAATCGCTCGACCTGGACGACGTCGCCGACGAGGCCGTCGACGATGTGTGGAGCCGTGCCCGCGAACGCAGGATCGCGATCCGTCGCGGGCCGGCCGCGCGGTCCGGACCGCGGGTCGATGGCGACCCCGAGATGCTGCAATGCGCGATGCGCAACATCCTGCGCCATGCCCTGGCACGCAGCCCGGGCGGCGCGATCGTGGACTGCAGCGTCGCCGCCGGCCCGGACGGCCTGGTCTTCGAGGTCACCGATCACGGCGCGAACCCGGCGGCCAGCCCGTCGGCCGCGGGCGCGGCGCTCGATGCGGAAGCGGGTGTTCCGATGCTGCCGGCCGACGGCGACTACGCGCTGGCGTTCGCGATCCTCGTTGCGCGCCGGCATGGTGGCGTGTTGCGCCAGCGTCGCACCGCGACGCAGGGGCTGGCGGTCAGCCTGGTGTTGCCGCTCGGGGCCCGGCCCTAGGCCCCACGCCGTTCGTTCGCTTCGACGTCCGGCCCCTCGGTCGGTACGGCGAGCTTGGCATGGCCGGCGTCGTCGAGCGCTTCGAGCCTGTAGCCGACGCCGTACACCGCGCTCAGCCGGAACCCGGACGACGGCCGCAGGCCCAGCTTGTTGCGCAGGCTCGAGATGTGCGTGTCGAGGCTGCGCGACCAGATCTCCGGGTTCACGCCCCAGACCTTGTCGAGCAGGTGCTGCCGCGACAGCAGCCGGCCGACGTTGCTGAACAGGAAATGCGCGAGCTCGTACTCCTTCTGCTTCAGCTCGATGGGCTTCCCGTCGGCCGAGAGCTCGCGCTTGCGGATGTCGAAGGTGTAGCGCCCGAAGCTTTCGACCTCGGCGGTGGCGGCCGGGTAGGTGCGGCGCATCAGCGCGGACACGCGGGCCGTCAACTCGCCGATGCGCACCGGCTTCGTCAGGTAGTCGTCGACGCCGTTCGACAAGGCCTCGACCAGGTCGCGTTCCTGGTTGCGGTTCGTGACGAACAGGATCGGGATGCGGTGCGCCACCTTGCCGCGCACCCAGGCCACGATCTCCGGCCCGCTCATGTCGGGCAGGTGCCAGTCGAGGATCAGGAAGTCGAAGGTGTCGCGCCGCATCTGGCGGATCAGCGCCTGGCCGCGCTCGAAGCCCTGGCAATCGTGGCCCAGGCTGGAGACGGCGTGCGAGATCAGGTCGACCTGCGAAGGATCGTCGTCAACGATGGCTACTCTCATCGGGATTCCTCCCCAAGTTGCCGACCATGCGGTGCTCCCGTGGGTGTGAACATAGCTGAATTTCCTGCCGTTGTGCGAGGGCTTGTGCGAGGACAAACGGGGTTGACTTCTCAGGGATCGAAGCGGTAACCCACGCCGTAGACGGCGGTGATGCCCGAACCTTGCGGCCGCACGTTCTCGAGCTTGCGCCGCAGGTTGCGGATGTGGCTGTCGACGGTGCGGTCGGCGGTGTCGCGGAATTCCTGGCGCACGGCATCGAGCAGCTGCGCACGCGACAGGATGGCGCCGGCGCGCATCAGCAGCGCGCGAAGGATGCGGTATTCGGAGGTGGTCAGGTCGAGCGCGCGGCCTTGCCACAGGATGCGCTGGGCGGCTTCGTTGACGTCGAAGCCGCCGTGCGACATGGTGCGGAACTGCCCGGTGACGCGCCGCCACTGCGCTTTCACCCGCGCCGCCACCTCGCGCGGGCTGAAGGGCTTGCAGACGTAGTCGTCGGCGCCGGACTCGAGGCCGAGCAGCCGGTCGACTTCGTCGATGCGCGCCGTCAGCATGATGATCGGCACCGACGAGAACTCGCGGATGGAGCGGCACACCTCCAGGCCGTCCAGGCCGGGCAGCATCAGGTCGAGCAGCACGATCGAGGCGCGCTGCAGGCGCACCTCGTTCACCGCTGCCACGCCGTTGTGGACCACGTGCGTGTGCCATCCCTGGGCGCGCAGGTAGTTGCCGAGCATGTCGGCGATCTTCAGGTCGTCCTCGGCGATGAGGATCGGGGTCGACTCCATCGAGCTGTTCACGCGGCTGTTCCTTCTTGCGCAGCGATGACCGGCAGGGCCAGCCGGATGGCCAGTCCGCCCAGCGGGGACGGGCCGGCGCTGACGTTGCCGCCGTGCGCCAGCAGGATCGCGCGCACGATGGCCAGGCCGAGGCCGCTGCCGCCGGGGACCTGGCCCTCGTCGGGGCCGGACCGCTGGCGCGAGCGGTCGACGCGGAACAGCGGTTCGAAGACGTGCGGCAGGTCGCTCGCGTCGACAGCGGGGGCGGAATCCTCGACGCCCAGCCACAGGTGGCGTCCATCGTCGTCCACGTCCCACGACAGCCGCAGCCGGCCCGGGCGCGTGGTGTAGCGGGCGCTGTTGCCCAGCAGGTTGCGCAGCACCTGCTCGATGCGCACCGGATCCCAGAACGCCTTCAGCGCCCGGCGCTCGGGCACGCTCACTTCGACCCGCAAGCCGTCGAGCGACGGATGGCGGATCAGCCGCTCGACGATGTAGTCCAGCGTGTCCAGCGGATCGAGTTCGATCGGATGGCAGGGCAGGCTGCCCAGGTCGGCGACGGCAAGCAGGTGCAGGTCGTCGACGATGCGGACCATGTGGCGGACCTCCTCGCCCAGGTTCACGACCAGCGCGCGGCTGGGCTCGCGCGCGCCGTCTTCCACCGACTCGATCTCGCCCTGCAGCACCGACAGCGGCGTGCGCAGTTCGTGCGAGATCTGCGCCATCCACTTGCGGCGCGCCAGTTCGAGCTTGCGCAGCGAGTCGGCCATCGACGAGAGGTCGTCCGACAGCTGGGCGATTTCCCGCGGGCCTTCGGGGGCCGGTTCGGTGGGATCGAAACGGCCGGCGGCGAGGTCGCGCGTGACACCCTGCAGCACGCCGAGCGGCCGGGTCCAGCGCCGAGCCAGCCAGACGGCGAGCCCCATCGACATGCCGAGCGAGACCAGCGCCGCGATCGCGATGCCGCGGTATTGGCGCTGCAGGAAATCGGCATCCTGTCCGCTGGCGGCGGACGCCAGCTCGAGTTGCGCAAGGCCACGCACCAGCTCGTGCGCGCTCGCAGCGTCATCGGCCGGTGCGGCCGCCGGGTCCGCGCTGCCGGCGCGCGCGTCGAAGTAGTGGGCGAAGCGCTCCCGGCGCTGGGCCTCGCGGTGCTGGAGGTAGTCGCCGAAGCCGTCGCGCAAGCTCAGCAGCACGCCGCCCGCCACGAAGAGCACGGACAGGCTGACCACTGCCATCAGCAGCATCGCCAGTTGGTGGACCATTCGAAAGCGCATCAGCGGGGTGGCCGGTTGTGGGGTTGCAGGAACGACGCGGAGAAAGCGGTGGACAGCGGGTCTGCGTTGCCGGTGATGTCGGCAGCTGTGGGGCGTGATGACAGGGTCCAAAACTCACTCACGCGCATGCTCGTTCCTGCGAGGGCGGCTTGGCAACGCGGGTTCGCAATCGTTGACATTTCAAGCACCCCAAACGCGCACTTCTGGGTGGCGTTCGCATTCTGTTACCGCCATGATTCGACCCCACCAACTCGCAACAAATTGCAACCATGACGCGCAGCACCTTCCGTCACAGCGGCTTCACCTGCTGCACCGACGAGGCCGGCGGGCAACCGATGCGGGCCCATCCGCATGCCGCCGCAGCACCGCTGCCTTGCGGGTCGCCGGATGTCCGTGGCTGTGGCGCATGAACCTGCAACTCCCGTCGACCTGCCATGACCCATACCGTCGATGAAGTTCAATCGCCTGCGCGGCAACGCGTGACCGGTGCCACGCTGACCGGCCCCACCCATCGACCGAAGGCCGGTCCGGACGGACCGGTCTTCGTGGTTGCGCGGGACGATCGCACCCACGCGCGCTTGCGCAAGGTGTGCGCAAAGCTCGGGCGGCCCTGCATTGCGGCGGCATTGGCCGACGTGGTGGTTCGCGTGCCCCAACCCGGGGCTGCGCAGCTGGCGGTGGTGGCGGCGAGCGGGCTCGACGTGCCGCTCGGTGCCGTGCTGCAATCCCTGCGCGAGGCCGGTGTTGCCACGGTGGCGCTCTACGGCCCCGAGTTCGGCGGCCTGGTCCACCTGCTGGCCCTCGAACTGGGGTTCGACCATGTCTGGGACGGGTCGGCCAATGACGAGGCGCTGGCGGTTCTCATCAAGCATGCGGGGCTGCGCCATCAGCGAGACCGGAGCGCGAAAGCCGAAGAGACGGCAGGCGACAGCGATCTCATCGTCGATACCGGCAGCCTCACCTGCACGGTGCGCGGGGTTCCATTCGCGCTCGGCATATCGTCGCTGTACACGCTGAAGCTGCTGCTGGACCGGGCTCCGCAGCCGGTGAGCCGGGCCGACATCGAAGCCGTGATCCCGGTCACCAAGGCCGGGCGCATCGGTGGCACGCGCGTCGTCGATGCGCATGTGTCGCGGTTGAGGCAGCGCTTGCGCGAGGCGGGTGCGGACACGGTGAGGATCGTTGCCATTCGGGGCAAGGGCTATCGCATCACCACGGTGTCGGCGGGCACCGAGGCAGACGCGCCAGATGAGTCGGAGCAGTTGGATCAGCGTGACGCGGTCCGGTGAGGGGCGGCGAACGGCGCGGGAGCGCCGGACTCTTCGAGCCGCAAGGCCGTGACGTCGTGGCGCAAGCGCACCATCTCGTGCGGCGAGCGCGCGTCGTAGATGCCGCGGATGCGGTGCCAGCGGTCGATCAGGAAGGCGCGTTCGGTGTGCGGCGGCAAGCCGTCGGCACCGGGTTTGCTGATGTCCGAATGGAGGCTGCGCCGGGCCCAGTCTTCCACCTGTTTGGGCTCGCCGGTCAGCAACAGCCAGTCCTTCGGCAGGCCGAAGCGGTCGGCATAAGCGGCGAGCGCGGGCACGTCGTCGGTCAGCGGTGACACGGTCAGCGAGACGAACTGCGGTGGCGTGTCACCGAAGCTCGCATGCAGCGTGCGCAGCAGGTCCATCGACACCGGGCACACCGAGACGCAGCCGGCGAAGAACAGGTTGACGACGGTGGGGCCGCGGTCGAGGAGCTGCCGGTCGACAGCTCGCTGACGCTGGTCGATCAGCTGGAAGCCGCCGATGCGCATGACCGACGAGATGCGGTCCCAGCGCGGGCGCAGGTCGGCTGCCGCGTAGAACGGCAGCGTGTCATGGTCGAACACGGAAGCCGGGCGCTGCCAGTCGATCCACAGCGACCACGTGATCGCGGCCAAGGCACAAGCGCCTGCCGCGACCGCGAGCTTCGACAATCGGCGCATGGTCCGCCCGGCGCCGGTCAGTTCGTGCTGGCCGCCGTGCCGCGGAAGCAGCCGACGGTGTAGGGGAAGTCCTCGGTCGTGTGGTAGTGGTACTCCGATGACGAGGCTCCGGCGTGGATGTGGCCGTGGCATTCGTCGAGGTCGGAACTGCGCAGTGCCTTGCCGCTTTCTCCGAGATTGCCGTAGATGCCGAATCCGTCGCTCGCATAGCCCACCAGGGCGGAGTGCTGTCCTGCCACGTCGGCGGTGAGGCCGCAAGCAGGCAGGCTGTGGTAGTGGTAGGCATCAGCCGACGGATGTCCGCCGCAGGCATCGGTGATTTCCCAGGCGCGAGCGTCTCGCGCGATGGCATCTGTTGCTGCAAAGAGTCGCGCACCGGTCAGGAAGACCCCGATGGCGCCGTAGCCGACGCAGGTCGGTGTGTCGTGGTAGGTCGGGGTGCTCGGCAGGCCCCATGCGATGGTCTTCGACAGCACACGGTTGGGGTTGGGGTCGTATTGGCTCAGGCTGGCGTCATCGGTGGGGAAATCTCCCGTGTTGTGACCGGGCAAACCGTTTCCGCTGATGCTCGGCCAGCTGACGGAGAAGGTGGAACTCCATGTTTCCGTGGCGGCGAGGTAGAGCTTCTTGGTCAGATCCCAAGTGGTTTGGTCTGCGTTGAACCAGGGACCCTTGCTGCCGGCCTGGGTGCCGCTGTTGATCTTGCAGAGATAGAGGTAGCCCGCCTTGGGTGTCGTCTTGGTCATCCGATAGTCGGTCGCCGCGTCGCCGAGCGGCAGCTTGGTGGTATCCAGCGATGTCGTGGACCCTCCGGAGGACCCTCCCGATGACGATGCCACCGGAACCACATCCTTGGCTGTCGACGTCGCCGACCCCGCTGAGTTGGTGGCCGTCACCGTGCACGAGTACGTGGTGCCATTGGTCAATCCGGTGATCGTGATGGGACTGCTGGTGCCGGTGACGGCGGATGTCGAGCACTTGCCGGTGTAGCTCGAAGCCGCCCCGCCGCTGGTCGAAGCCGTGAACGCGAGCGTTGCCTGGCCGTCGCCGGCGGTTGCCGAGTTCAGCGTCGGCGCGCCAGGGGCCGTCTCGCTGGTCGCCGACGACGACCCGTTGCCGCCGCACGCCGCGAGCGCC
Source organism: Rhizobacter sp. P2_D12 (assembly GCF_056404395.1). Taxonomy (NCBI): domain Bacteria; kingdom Pseudomonadati; phylum Pseudomonadota; class Betaproteobacteria; order Burkholderiales; family Sphaerotilaceae; genus Rhizobacter; species Rhizobacter sp. P2_D12. Next base: position 7,887 of record NZ_JBFUEB010000032.1, read on the forward strand.
AGCAGCGGCCACGCCTGGGCCAATGAACGCAGGAACTTGGGAAGGGGCGATGCGGGTGTCTTCTGCATGTGATGGCTCCGGCTGTGCATCGCCGGAAGTTAGAGAGCATTTGTGCAGAGAGCGCGGGGATCATCTGCACAATTTCTGCAACTTCATCCCCGGCCGCCTGCGTTACGCTGCCGGTTTCGGCCCGGCGAGCGGGCCTGCGGAGAGCTTCGTGAAGACCTACAACATCGAGATCCAGCGCGTGAAATCCATGCGCCACGACCAGCACGGCCTGGTCCATGCCCAGATCGACGCACTCGTGCAGACCGTCACGGCGCGCGACGAAGGCGAGCCGTCCAGCGTCATCAGCATGACCGAGGCAAACGCGCGCGTGCTGCTGTCGCTGATCAAGGCCCAGCTGCTCGAGCTGGACAAGCGCAAGGCACGCAGCCGGTTCTGAGGCGATTGAAACGGAGTGTGACCAGCGCTCTTCATCCCTACAGCCCGGGCCGGCCGGGCCGAAGACAGAGGGGCGGGTGCCGTTCGAGCGCGCCGGTCGCCCGTCTGTGAATGCGGGCGGAGTGACCACTGACGGTTACCGGTTCTCGCGCCACAATCGCGTTCCCACCCTGATGCAGATGCCCGTGCCCTCCGTTCCCACCAAGACCCCGCTCGGCCAGGATGAGCTGCGCAACCGCACGCAGCGCCTGGGTCAGCGGCACCGCACGGTGCTGTTCCTGGTCGATGGACGGCGCACGCTGGCCGAGGTGCTGAGCCTGGCGCACCAGGCGGGCGCGCAGACGGTGCACTTCGAGGACCTGGTCCGGCTCGGCCTGGTCGAGATGCCGGCGGAGGTGGACGAAGCTGCCGAAGAGGCGGTCGACAGCGGCTCGGGCGCGCTCGATGCACTCCGGCTGACCAGTGTCGCCCTGGACGTGCCGGAGCCCCTGGTCCCGGTCGCCTCCATCGTGCCGCTGGCGCTCGACGAGCATGCCGTGGCCGCGCCGGTCGACAGTTCGCGCGTGTCGTCCACCTCGTTGCTGCCGCCGCAGGTGGCGGCCACGCCGTGGCTGCATTCGCCGATCGACGAGCCGATCGCGTTGGAGGCAGTTCCAGTGCCGGCGCGCCGGCGTGCCGTCGAAGCGCCGGCAGCGTCGGTGCAGCTGGTGGACGCCACGCCCTGGGTCGACACGATTCCCGCCGGGACGCCGGCCGTCGCCGTCGCAGCCCCCAAGGCCCTGAAGAAGGCGTCGCCGCGCCAGGCCGGCCGTGCCGCCGCCTCGGCCCCGGTCGTGATGACGACCATGCTGGGCCGGGCGCTGGGCCGCGGGCGCGGGCGCCAGCAGGTGCCGCTGCCGCCGGTGGCGACGCCGATGGCCCGCCCGTCGAGCGAGCAGGACCTGATCGTCCAGGTGCGCGAGCTGCTGCTCGACACCATGCGCATCGATGCCCCGCTGTTCGCCGCACTCACGCTGACCCGGGTCCGTTCGGCCCAGACGCAGCGTGAGCTGATCGGCATCGTCTGGGAGATCGAGCGTCACCGCAGCCATGCACGCATGACGCGCGACGAGCTGATCAGCCTGCAGCAGGCACGCGAACTGCTCGGCATGGGCAACACCGTGGTGGCCGGAGACAGCCAATCCGACCGCCATGACGACTGGCCGACGACGCAGCCGCCGCTGTAGCCGCAGCAGCGCGGTTCGACCGGCCGCGGTTCAGCCCGCCGTGGTTCAGCTCGATGCCGCGCCGAATTCCTTCTTGAACCAGGCGTCCAGCAGCGACTTCTCTTCGGCCAGCGGTTGCTGCTGCGGGAAGGCGCCGGACGGCTTGCGCTTGCCGAGGCTGGTGAGTGCCGCATCCGACGTGCGCAGCACCTGGCCGTTGGCCGACAGCGTGTAGCGCAGCGTGATGCGCGCCGGGTCGTTGTCGTTGCGCTGGATGCGCAGGTTGCCGCGCTGCGTCGGTCGCAGGCGTCCGGCGAGGTCGACGTCCAGCACCTCGATCTTCAGGGCCTGGTCTGCCGGCAGCAGCCGGGCGGCCAGCGATTGCAGCTCGACGGCCAGCACCTGCAGGTTGGCGTCGCGTTCGGCTGGCGTGTCGCCGGCGTCTGCATAGCGCTCGGGCTGGGTGAAGCTGACGTCGGCGGTGCCGCTGGCAAGGGCCGTCGCGACGCACGTGGCGGACAGCGCGGCCGCCAGGGCGACCGATCGCAAATGCAGGTGGACCATGTGATTCTCCCGGTGAGGCTCGATGCGCAACGTTACGCCGCCGCGGCGGCGGGTGCAAGGCGGTGCCGCGGCCGGCTACCATGCGGGCCGTTCCCGGAAAGGTCTTCGATGCGCCGCCTGCTGCTCCCCCTGCTGCTTGCCACGTCCCTGCTGGGTGCCTGTGCCAGCGTCGTCAACCCGGTCACCGGCCGCAGCGAGCGATCGGTGATGGACGAACACACCGAGATCGCCGAGGGCCGCAAGGCGCACGAGGCGGTGATGAAGGAGTACACCGCGCTCGACAACCCGCAGGTGCAGGCCTACGTCAACGACCTGGGCCAGCGCCTGGCGAAGCAGTCGCACCGGGCGCAGCTGCAATGGACCTTCACCGTGCTCGACAGCCCCGAGGTGAATGCCTTCGCGCTGCCCGGCGGCTATGTCTACGTGACGCGCGGCATCATGGCCTACATGGAGAGCGAGGCCGACCTGGCCGGCGTGATGGGCCACGAGATCGGCCACGTCACCGCACGCCATGGGGCGCAGCGCGCGACGCGCCAGCAGACCGCCGGCATCGGCGTGCTGGCCGCCACGGTGCTCGGCGCGGTGCTGGGGGTCGGCGACGTGGCGAACCAGGTGTCGCAGAGCGTGGCCGCCGGCTACATCGCGTCGTACAGCCGCGACCAGGAGTCGCAGGCCGACCAGCTGGGGGCCGAATACCTGGTGCGCAACCGCTACAACCCGAAGAACATGGTCGAGGTGATCCAGGTGCTCAAGCGCCAGGAACAGTTCGCCGCCGACACGGCCAAGGCCGAAGGCCGCAACGCGTCCGGCGGCAACGACTGGCTGGCCTCGCACCCGAGCAACGACCAGCGCCTGCGCGACATCACCGCGATCGCCGACGGCTACGCGAAGGACGCGAACTACGTCGACGAGGGGCGGGACCGCTACCTGCAGGCCGTCGCCGGCCTGCCGTTCGGCGAGAGCCGCGCGCAGGGCGTGACGCGCGGGCGCAGCTTCTACCACGAGCCGCTGGGCATCGCGCTGAAGGCGCCCGAGGGCTGGAAGGTGCAGAACTCGGCCGAGGACATCACGCTGGTGAACGCCGCGGGCGATGCCGGGCTGGTGGTGATGCTGGCGCCGGCCAAGGCGGGCAGCACCCACGAAGAGATCGTGCGCAACGTCTTCAAGCCGACGCAGGGCAAGTTCGACAGGCTCGAGCTGAACGGGCTGAAGGCGAGCCGCTTCACCGGCACCGCGACGACGAAGCAGGGCCAGGCGCGCGCCGTCGTCGCGACGGTGGTGGACGGGCCGCAGAACAACCGCTTCGTGCTGTTGCAGGCTTCGAAGGACGCGGCGGCGCTGCAGCGCAACGCGGCGGGGTTGAAGGAGGCGGAGACGTCGTTCCGTGCGCTGACGGCGACCGATCGGAACGCCGCCAAGCCGTGGACCTTGAAGACGGCCAGCTTCCCGCGCGGGGGCTTCGCCGAACTCGCGAAGCAGTCGCCGCTGCCGCAGGCCGAGGCGCAGCTGAAGCTGATCAACGGCGTCTACGGTGGCGGTTCAGACCCCGCGGTCGGGCAGAAAATCAAGGTGGTGGAGTGAGCGCGGCGGGCCGAGCGCCGGGCCGCCCCAAGCCGGCCCGCATCCCCCCGGGGGATCGGTCGATGTATTCCATCGACCGCGGGGCCGTCATTTCCCCCAGCTGTCCTTGAGGCTCGTGATGCGGTTGAAGACAGGCTTGCCGGCGGCATGCGAGATCCGGTCCGCGACGAAATACCCATGCCGCTCGAACTGGAACTTGTCGTCCGCCTGCGCCTTCGCCAGTGACGGCTCGACGTAGCCGGTCGACACCTTCTTGCTGTGCGGGTTCAGCACCGTCAGGTAGTCGCGGCCACCGGCATCCGGCTGGGCCTCGGTGAACAGGCGGTCGTACAGGCGCAGCTCGGCGGCCACGCCGTCGTGCACGCCGACCCAGGTGATGGTGCCCTTGACCTTCACCGCATCGGCGCCCGGCGTGCCGCTCTTGGTGTCGGGGATCACCCTGGCCAGCACCACCAGGTTGCCATCTGCATCCTTCTCGCTGCCGGTGCACTCGACCACCACGCCGTACTTCAGCCGCACCTTGTTGCCGGGGAAGAGCCGGAAGAAGCCCTTCGGCGGCGTTTCGGCGAAATCGTCGCGCTCGATCCACAGCTCGGGGCCGAGGCCGAACTCGCGCTGCCCCAGTTCGGGCTGGTGCGGGTGCGCCGGCGCGTGGCAGGGCTCGATGTGCGCGGCGCTGCCGAACACCTCGGCCCAGTTGACGAGCTTCAGCTTCACCGGGTCGATCACCGTCATCGCGCGCGGCGCCTTGGCTTCCAGGTCTTCGCGCAGCGCGCCTTCGAGCGTGGCGTAGTCGATCCAGCTGTAGTCGCGCGTGACGCCGATGCGATCGCAGAACAGCTGGATCGCCTGCGGCGTGTAGCCGCGCCGGCGCAACCCGGCCAGCGTCGGCATGCGCGGGTCGTCCCAGCCGTCGACGTGGCCTTCGTCGACCAGCTGCTTCAGCTTGCGCTTGCTGGTGATCACGTAGGTCAGGTTCAGCCGCGCGAATTCGTGCTGGTGCGGGCGCGGGCGCGCCAGCAGCCCGAGCGTGCACAGCGTGTCGAGCAGCCAGTCGTAGAACGGGCGCTGGTCCTCGAACTCGAGCGTGCAGATGCTGTGGGTGATCTGCTCCAGCGCGTCCTCGATCGGGTGCGCGTAGGTGTACATCGGGTAGATGCACCAGGTGTCGCCGGTGTTGTGGTGCGTCGCGCGCTTGATGCGGTAGAGCGCCGGGTCGCGCAGGTTGATGTTGGGCGAGGCCATGTCGATCTTCGCGCGCAGCACCGCGGCGCCGTCCGGCAGCTTGCCGTCGCGCATCTCGCGAAAGCGCGCCAGGTTCTCGGCCGGCGTGCGGCCGCGGAACGGGCTGTCGGTGCCGGGCGTGTTGAAGTCGCCGCGCGCGGCCTTCATCTGTTCGGCGCTCTGCTCGTCGACATAGGCATGGCCGGCGCCGATCAGCGCCTCGGCCGCGCGGTACATGAAGTCGAAATAGTTGCTCGCGTAGTAGAGGTGGTCGACCGGCGCGCCGTTGACCTCGCTGCGCCAGTCGAAGCCCAGCCACTTCACCAGGTCGATGATGGCGTCGACGTACTCCTGCTCTTCCTTCTCGGGGTTGGTGTCGTCGAAGCGCAGGTGACAGACGCCGCCGAAGTCGCGCGCGAGCCCGAAGTTCAGGCAGATGCTCTTGGCATGGCCGACGTGCAGGTAGCCGTTCGGTTCGGGCGGGAAGCGGGTGCGGATGCGCGCCGCGTCGAGCGGGCCGCCGGCCTGGTGCGCTGCATCGCCGGGCGAACCCGCGAAATGCCGGCCCGCATAGCTGCCCTGGGCCAGGTCGCGCTCGATGATCTGCCGCAGGAAGTTGGTCGGCCGGACATCGGACGCGGCGGGCTCGCCGGGGGAGGCTTTGCTGTGGGCTTCGCTCATGAAATGCGCTGGAAATTCAAGGGTTTTGGAACGGATTCATTGTAGTGCCCGGTTTTTGGGCGTGAATTTTTCACGGCACCTGTATCTGGATGTATCCAACCCCCGCGGGCAGAGGGAGTGGAAGGGCTTTTCGTGCCGGAACCCGGGGCGAACAATCGATGCACCATGAAAAGCCCGCCGCGCTCGACCCACTCCGCGTTCGACTTCCTGCCCAGCCAGACCGGCTGGATGCCCACCGCCCCGTCGGCGCTGATGGACGGGCCGAACGGGCTGCAGCACCGGCCGCCGCCGCCCAAGCGGGCGCCGCAGTTCGGCGGGCTCAGCGGCATCGCCGAGGAGTGGCTGGCCTCGCTGCCGCCGCGCTACCAGCCGATGTCCACCGCGCAGCGCCATCCGCACGTCGTCAACCGGCTGGCCGCGCTGTGGGACCAGCCGGCCCGCCTGCCGGCCTACTTCGATGAGCTGCTGCTGAGCGATCGCCCCGGCCGCGCCGGCTTCTCGTTCGAGGTGCTGACCGAACTGGGCGACCTGCGTTCGCTGCTCGAACTGGCGATGCAACGCGCCCGCCAGTGAGGCGCCAACTTAACGTTCCAGAAACCTGCGGCTTACCAAACGACACGGAATGCGGTCTTCCAAGGCATACGTTGTGACGTTGTAGGGGGCATGACGCCGCCATCGCGGTGGCGTCCGACCCGAAGGAGCACACGATGTTGAATCGCAAGACCCTGTTCGTTGCCGCACTGGCCGTCGCCGGTGCCTCGTTCACCGTGGGCGCACAGGCTGCCAACGTGCACTGGTCGGTGGGCATCAACCTGCCGCCGGTCAGCACCGTGGTGTCGACCGGACCCGTCTATGCCGAGCCGGCCTATGTCGAACCGGCTTATTACTACGCACCGGCACCGGTCTACGTGCAGCCGGCACCGGTGGTGGTCTACCGCCCGCGGCCCATCTACCGTCCCTACCCGGTCTATCGTCCGTACCCGGTGGTGGTGCCGCACTATGGCCCGGGGCACGTGACGTACCGCGGCGGCTGGGACGGGCGTGGCGATCACTGGGGTGACCACGGCCATGGCCGCGACGATGGTCCCCACGGCGGCCACCGCCGCTGATCACATCGGCTTGAAGATGTGGGCGTAGAGGCGGCTCACGCCCAGCTTGTCGGCGTGGCCGCGCAGGGTCAGCGTGATCTTGCCGGCCTCGTCGCGCAACGCGGTGGCGATCGCGTCCGAGCGCACCACGGTGCCGCGGTGGATCTGCCAGAAGCGTTGCATGTCCAGTTGCGGCAGCAGCTCGCGCAGCGAGATGCGCACCAGGTACTCGCGCTGCGCGGTGACGACGCGCACGTACTTGTCGGCCGCCTCGAAGTACAGCACCTCGGCCACCGGCACCATGTGGATCGCCGGGCCCACCGCCGCCTGGATCACCGTGAGCTGCGGTGCGGCCGGTGCCGCTGACACGCCGCTGCCGAGCAGCTGGCGCAACTGGCTGAGCGCCGAATCGATTGCCGCATCGCCGTTCGCCGGCGTGCGTTGACCGAGGGCCGCCTGCACCCGCTCGCAGGTCTGCGCCAGCCGGGCCGGCTGCACCGGCTTCAGCACGTAGTCGATCGCGGCGTGGTCGAAGGCCTGCAGCGCGTACTCGTCGTACGCCGTCACGAACACCACCACCGGCAGCGGCGAGCCATCGTCCGGCCACTCCTCGACGATGGCCTGGGCCGCCTCCAGGCCGGTCAAGCCGGGCATGCGGATGTCCAGGAACAGCACCTGCGGGCGCAGCGTCAGCGCCTGCTGCACCGCGGCCTCGCCGTGCGTGGCGCTGGCGACGACCTGCAGCCCGGGCCATGCCGACTGCAGCTCGGCCTTCAGGTTGGCGGCGAGCAGCGGCTCGTCTTCGGCGATCAGCGCGGTGGCATTCATGCGTTCGGGCTCCAGGGCAGGCGGACGGTGGCCAGCGTGCCGCCTTCGCCATCGGGTGCCGCGCCCAGGTGGAACGCGGCCGTGTCGCCATACAGCGTGGCCAGCCGCCGCTGCACCTGGCTCAGACCGAAATGGGTACCGTCGGGCGTGTCGTCGGCCGCACCGTCGGACAGGCCGGCACCGGTGTCGCGCACCCGCAGCACCAGCTGGTCGCCTTCGCGCCGCGCCGACACCCGCAGCCGCCCGCCCTGCACGTGCGGCTCCAGCCCGTGCTTGATGGCGTTCTCGATCAGCGGCTGCAGCAACAGCGGCGGCACCGGCCGCTCCGCCAGCTCGGCCGGCAGGTCGAACTCGGGCTGCAGGCGTTCGCCCATGCGGATCTTCATCAGCTCGAGGTAGTCGCGCACCCGGGCGAACTCGGCCGACAGCGGGTGCAGCGTGGCGCGCGACGCCGACAGCGTGGCGCGCAGGAAGGCGATCAGCTGGTCCAGCATCAGCTGCGCGCGCGGCGGGTCGAGCCCGATCAGCACGCGCAGGTTGGCCAGCGTGTTGAACAGCATGTGCGGCTCGAGCTGCGACTCCAGCAGCTTCAGCTGGTTCTCGGCCGAATCGCGCTGCGCGGCCGCGAGCTGGCGCAGCCGCATCTGGTCCTTGCCGCGGGCGTAGAAGAAGAACGAGATGCCGGCGCTGACCGCGATGCACATCAGCAGGTAGCTCAGCATCGAGCGCGGCGACGAGCGCCACATGTCGAGCAGCGGCCGGTCGTAGGCCAGGTCGCCCAGGGTGTTGCCCAGCAGGTAGCCGAAGAAGATGGCGCCGCCCTGCAGCGCCCAGCGCCGCCAGCCTTCGGGCCAGCCGGTCTCGGGGTTGATGCGCACCACCAGGCGGCTGAAATCCATCAGTGTCCAGATGCTCAGCCCGATGGCCTGCGCGTAGACCATTTGCACATGCCACGGGCCGGGGCGGTTCAGCGCGAGCACGATGCCGATGAAGGTGTTGAAGCCGGCCACGATCAGGCCGTGTCTCAGGAAATCGAGCGGCCGGATGGCGTTGTTGTCGTCGATCGGTGTCGGCATCGCGGGATTGTGCGGGATCTGGTTTCGGGCGGACTCAGGCCGGGACCGGGGTGCGGGAGGCGCGCCACATCGCGAGGCCGCGGCTCAGGAACAGCCCGCTGAAGGCGCCGTAGACGAGCGCGACCACGCTGGCGAAGCCGTGGCGGGCGGAAAACTCGGGGTGCAGCGCCAGCGTCGCACCGACTGCGAACTTGACGGCGAACAGGCCGACCAGCAGCGCCAGTGGCACCCAGCTGCCGGGAACCCGCACGCGCCGCGTGGCCGCCGACCATTCGATGCCGCGCCAGCCGCCGGCGAAGCGCACCGTCAGCAGCGTCTTCGCAACGCCGGCGGCCCAGCCGAAGAGCACCGCGCCGCTCCAACCGAAGGTGGCGCCCAGGCCGGCCAGCGACAGCGCGGCCAGCGCCAGCGGCAGCAGCGTGGCGCGCTGCAGCGTCAGCTGGCGCGGCGCCATCTGCAGGATGCCGATGGCGACCAGGCCGGCGAGCAGGGCCCAGGCCCAGGTCGGCGCGTGCTGGAGGATGGCGATGAACATGGCGGGCTCCGGGATGGTGGCGGGGTGGCGATGGACGCACTGTGGCGGGTGGCGCGGCAGGCGCCCAGCCGGCTGCGACGAAACGCCGCCGCGGGTCGCGAGCGGTGCCGGCCCGGGCGCGAAGCGGCCGCGACGCCGTATAGTCACCGCCGCCCTTGCGTCCCACGGAGACCTGCATGTCTTTCCTGCCCCCGCTGCCGCGCCTTCCGGTCGGCCTTGCGCTGCTGGCCGCTGCCGCGCTGATCGGCTGCAGCTCGCCGATGCCCCCCTGGGTGCCGCCGGAGACCGGCACGCCGCCGCTGGCGCGCATCCCGGCCAGGCCGGCCGCTGCGGCTTCCGCACCGGCTGCCGAGTTGCCGGCCCCGGGGGCGCCCTACAACGCCGCCGTGGCGGCCCGCTTCCCCGAACCGGCGGTCGACTTCCGCACCCCGGCCTTCCAGCCTGGCCATGCCGGCTTCACCAGCAATGCCGAGCTGCAGGCGGTGCTGCGCGAGATCGTGCACGGCGGGCGCAATGCGACGCTGCTGTCGCTGGGCAGCTCGCAGTCGGGCGTGCCGCTGGAGGCGGTGCTGTTCACGCGCAACCCCGACATGTCGCCGGCGGCGGTGCTGCGCAGCGGGCGTCCGACGGTGCTGCTGGTCGGCCAGCAGCACGGCGACGAGCCGGCCGGCAGCGAGGCACTGGTCGTGCTGGCGCGCGAGCTGTCCGCCGGCAGCCTGGAGGAACTGCTCGACCGCATCAACGTGATCGTGCTGCCGCGCGCCAACCCCGACGGCGCGCAGGCCGGGCGCCGCGTCACCGCGAGCGGCATCGATGCGAACCGCGACCACCTGCTGCTGAAGACCCCGGAGGCGCAGGCCCAGGCGCGGCTGGTGCGCGACTTCCAGCCGGTGGTCGTGGTGGATGCGCACGAGTACACCGTGGTAGGCCGCTTCCTCGAGAAGTTCAACGCGGTGCAGCGCTTCGACGCGCTGGTGCAGTACGCGACCACGGCCAACCTGCCGGAGTTCATCACCAAGGCGTCGGAGGAGTGGTTCCGCCAGCCGATGCTCGCGAGCCTGAAGCAGCAGGGCATCAGCTCGGAGTGGTACTACACGACCTCGGTCGACGTGAACGACAAGAAGATCTCGATGGGCGGCACGCAGCCGGACACCGGGCGCAACGTCAACGGGCTGAAGAACGCGGTCAGCATCCTGATCGAGACGCGCGGCGTCGGCATCGGGCGGCTGCACCTGAAGCGGCGCGTGCAGACGCACGTGGTGGCGATCGGCAGCTTCCTGCGCAGCGCGGCCGAGCACGCGGGCGACCTGGTCAAGCTGCGCCAGTACGTCGATGCCGACGTGGCCTCGAAGGCCTGCCAGGGCGAGGCGGTGGTCGAGGCCGGCCCGACGCCGAGCGAATACACGCTGCAGATGATCGATCCGGCCAGCGGCGCCGACAAGGCGCTGGTCGTCAACTGGGATTCGGCGCTCGAGCTGCAGCCGCTGAAGACGCGGCCGCGCGCCTGCGGCTACTGGCTGGCGGCCGACCAGACCGATGCGGTGATGCGGCTGCGCACGCTGGGGGTGCGGGTGGAGCAGGTGAGCGGCATGGGCGTGATGCAGGGCGAGACCTATGCCGAGACCGGCCGCGAGAGCGGTGTGCGGCAGGACGTGCGCGGCACCATCGCCGATGGCGGTGCGGTGGTGCGTGCCCAGGTGCAACTGACGCAGACGCTGCTGGACGTGCCGGTGGGCAGCTACTACGTGCCGCTGAGCCAGCCGCTGGCCAACCTGGTGATCGCGGCGCTGGAGCCCGACACGCAGAACAGCTTCTTCGCCAACGGCATCATCGGCAGCGTCAGGAGCGAAGCGCGGGTCACCGCCGTGCCCGGGGTCAAGCTCAATGTTCTCCCGTAGCCCGGATGCCAATCCGGGTGTGGCGTCGGCGCGAGCGAAGGCGCGTGTGGGGAGGCCGGGGCGCGCCGGATGGAGCGGTCGCCGCGCCGGGGGCGCGTCGACTTCCCTGCGCCGTCTGCTTTCAAGGCCCGTCGCCGAAACTCCCGCCGCTCGCTGCGCTCGCTGTGGTCAAACAGTCGGCGACAAGTCAGTCCACGAAGCGTGCTGGCGCACGCGGGCCTTGAAAGCAGCCAGCTCCGGCGCCCCATCCTGATTGGCGCGCCCCAGCCTCCCCACACGCGCCTTCGCCGAACCGGCGTTTCGTGCCTGCAATCCGGGCTGCCAGCGACAGATCAGCGGCGCTTGCTGCCGCCGAGCAGGCTGCCCAGCACCCCGCGGATCAGCTCACGCCCGACGCTGGTGCCGATCGTGCGCACTGCCGACTTGGCCATCGTCTGCGCCAGCCCGTCGTGCTTGCCGCCGCGTGGCCCGGTGGTGCCGAACAGCACGTCGCTGAGCATGCCACCGAGGCCACCACCGGCCGGGGTGGGCTGGGCCGTGCCGGCAGGCACCGTGGCGGTCGGCGCCGCCTCCGCGCTCGCCACTCCCCGGCCCTTGAGCTTCTCGTAGGCCGACTCCCGGTCCACCGTCTTCTCGTACACCCCCGCCACCAGCGAGTTCGCGACCAGCGCCTTGCGCTGCTCCGGCGTGATCGGGCCGATCTGGCTCCCCGGCGGCAGCACGAACACGCGCTGCGTGACGCTCGGCCGCCCCTTCTCGTCCAGCAGGCTGACCAGCGCCTCGCCGACCGCCAGCTCGGTGATCGCGGTCTCGATGTCGAGCCCCGGGTTCGCGCGCATCGTGCTCGCCGCCGACTTGACCGCCTTCTGGTCGCGCGGCGTGAACGCGCGCAGCGCATGCTGCACCCGGTTGCCCAGCTGGGCCAGCACGGTGTCCGGGATGTCCAGCGGGTTCTGCGTCACGAAGTAGACGCCGACACCCTTGCTGCGCACCAGCCGCACCACCAGCTCGATGCGCTCGACCAGCGCCGCCGGCGCGTCCTTGAACAGCAGGTGCGCCTCGTCGAAGAAGAACACCAGCTTGGGCCGTTCCAGGTCACCGACCTCGGGCAGCTGCTCGAACAGCTCGGACAGCATCCACAGCAGGAAGGTGGCATACAGCCGCGGTGCGTTCATCAGCTTGTCGGCCGACAGCACGTTGATGACGCCCCGGCCGTCCACCGCCTGCATGAAATCGCTGATGTTCAGCATCGGCTCGCCGAAGAACCTGTCGCCCCCCTGCTCGTCGATCTGCAGCAGCCCGCGCTGGATCGCGCCGACGCTGGCGGCGCTGACGTTGCCGTACTCGGTGGTGAACTGGCTCGCGTTCTCGCCGACGTGCTGCAGCATCGCGCGCAGGTCTTTCAGGTCGAGCAGCAGCAGGCCGTTGTCGTCGGCGATCTTGAACACCAGGTTCAGCACGCCCGCCTGGGTCTCGTTCAGCGCCAGCATGCGCGCCAGCAGCAGCGGGCCCATGTCGCTGACGGTGGCGCGCACCGGGTGGCCCTGTTCGCCGAACACGTCCCACAGCGTGGCCGGGCAGGCGGCCGGGACCGGGGCGTCCAGCCCGCGTTCCTTCAGCACCGCGGCCAGCTTGTCGCCGAGCTTGCCGGCCTGGGTGATGCCGGTCAGGTCGCCCTTGACGTCGGCCATGAAGACCGGCACGCCCAGCCGGCTGAAATTCTCGGCCAGCGTCTGCAGCGTGATGGTCTTGCCGGTGCCGGTGGCGCCGGTGATCAATCCGTGGCGGTTGGCCAGTGCCGGCAGCAGGAAACACTCGGCCTTGTCGTGCTTGGCGATCAGAATCGGCTCGGCCATGGGTTTCTCCGGTGGGCAGGCAAGTAAAATTGCAGTCTATCCAAGAACATTGCCCACCCGGCTGCCGGCGTGGGCCCTCAGAGGAGCCTTCATGGCCGGACATTCGAAATGGGCCAACATCCAGCACCGCAAGGGGCGTCAGGATGAAAAGCGCGGCAAGATCTGGACCCGCGTGATCCGCGAGATCATGGTCGCCGCGCGCCAGGGCGGCGGCGACGTCAAGGAGAACCCGCGGCTGCGGCTGGCGGTCGACAAGGCCAAGGCCGCCAACATGCCGGCCGACACCATCAAGAAGAACATCGACAAGGCCACCGGCAACCTCGAAGGCGTCAGCTACGAGGAAATCCGCTACGAAGGCTATGGCATCGGCGGCGCGGCCGTGATCGTCGATTGCATGACCGACAACCGCGTGCGCACCGTGGCCGAGATCCGCCACGCCTTCAGCAAGTACGGCGGCAACCTGGGCACCGAAGGCTCGGTGGCGTTCCAGTTCAAGCATTGCGGCCAGTTCGTCTTCGCGCCCGGCACCAGCGAGGACAAGGTGATGGAAGTCGCCCTCGAAGCCGGCGCCGAAGACGTGCTGACCGACGACGACGGCGCGATCGAGGTGCTGTGCACGCCGGTCGATTTCGAGGCCGTCAAGGCCGCGCTCGAAGGCGCCGGCCTGAAACCCGACGTCGCCGAGGTCACGATGCGGGCCGAGAACACCATCGACCTGAGCGGCGAAGACGCGCAGCGCATGCAGAAGCTGCTCGACGTGATCGAAGACCTGGACGACACGCAGGATGTCTTCCACAACGCCGTCCTCGGCGAATGAGAGTGAGTTCATGAAAGTTCTGGTCATCGGTTCCGGCGGACGCGAGCACGCGCTGGCCTGGAAGCTCGCGCAGTCGCCCAAGGTGCAGGTGGTCTACGTGGCCCCGGGCAACGGCGGCACCGCGCTCGACGTACGCTTGAAGAACGTCGCGATCACCTCCGCCCCCGCGTTGGCCGACTTCGCGCAGGCCGAGAAGATCGCGCTGACGGTGGTCGGCCCCGAAGGGCCGCTCGCGGCCGGCGTGGTCGACGAGTTCCGCGCGCGCGGCCTGCGCGTGTTCGGCCCCACGCAGGCGGCGGCGCAGCTCGAGAGCTCGAAGGCCTTCGCGAAGGACTTCATGCAGCGCCACGGCATCCCGACCGCGCTGTACGCGACCTTCGACGATGCGAAGGCCGCGCATGCGCACGTCGACAAGCACGGCGCGCCCATCGTCATCAAGGCCGACGGCCTGGCGGCGGGCAAGGGCGTGGTCGTCGCGATGACGCTGGCCGAGGCGCACGAGGCGATCGACTGGATCCTCGGCGGCCAGGACAACCGGCTGGGCGTGCAGCACAACGCCGGCGGGGCGCGGGTCGTGATCGAGGAGTTCCTGCAGGGCGAGGAAGCCAGCTTCATCGTGATGTGCGATGGCAAGAACGTGCTGCCGCTCGCGACCAGCCAGGACCACAAGCGTCTGCAAGACGGCGACGTCGGCCCCAACACCGGCGGCATGGGCGCGTATTCGCCGGCACCGGTGGTCACCCCCAACGTGCATGCGACGGTGATGCACGAGATCATCCTGCCGACCATCGCCGGCATGGCGCGCGACGGCACGCCGTTCACCGGCTTCCTGTACGCCGGCCTGATGATCGACGACGCAGGCGCCCCGAAGACGATCGAGTTCAACACGCGCCTGGGCGACCCGGAAACGCAGCCGATCATGATGCGGCTCAAGAGCGACCTGTTCGACGTGATGATGGCGGCCACCGACGGCACGCTCGACCAGGTCGAGCTGCAATGGGACCGGCGCGTCGCGCTGGGCGTCGTGATGGCGGCCGGCGGCTACCCGCTGAACCCGCGCAAGGGCGACGCGGTCACCGGGCTGCCGGCCGAGCAGCCGGATGCGGTGGTGTTCCATGCCGGCACCGCGCCGGAAAAAGGTGGCGTCGTCACGTCGGGCGGGCGCGTGCTGTGCGTGACGGCGCTGGGCGAATCGGTGAAGACGGCGCAACAGCGTGCCTACGAGGCGCTGCAGGGCATCCACTTCGACGGCATGCAGTTCCGGCGCGACATCGGTCACCGTGCGATCAAGCGCTGAGCCGGCATGGTCCTGACCGAGCGTCCGGTGCAACTGCGCGGCAGCGCCGTGGCCCGTGCGCTGCTGCGCCTGGCCGGCTGGCGCCTGCAGTTCAGCGGCCTGCCGGCGCGCCAGGGCGTGATCATCGTCTACCCGCACACCTCGAACTGGGACTTCGTCGTCGGCCTGGTCGCCAAGTGGGCGTCCGGCGTGCCGGTGACGTTCTGGAGCAAGGACAGCCTGTTCCGGCTGCCGTTGTTCGGGCGCTGGATGCGCTGGGTCGGCGGCGTCGCGGTCGATCGCGGCGCGCGCCACGGCATCGTCGGGCAGATGGCGCTGGCACTGCAGCAGGCGCGCCGGGACGACGGCTTCCTGTGGCTCGCGCTGTCGCCGGAAGGCACGCGCCGCCACACGCCGTGCTGGCGCTCGGGCTTCTACCACGTGACGGCGGCGGCCGGGGTGCCGCTGGCGCTCGGCTACTTCGACTACGCCGCGCGCGTGGTCTCGGTCGACCACTTCATCACCCTCAGCGGCGACGCGGCGCAGGACATGGCCGAGATCGCCGCCTACCTCGGTTCCCACACCGGACGCCGGCCCGAACAGGCCGGGCCGATCCGGCTCACGCCATGAACACTTCCGACGTCCGCGCCTACCTGCTGGGCCTGCAATCGCGCATCATCGCCGCCGCCGAGGCGGAGGACGGGCATGCCTTCGTCACCGACCACTGGGTGCGCGAACCCGGCGGCAAGCTCGAGGGCGAAGGGCTGTCGCGCCTGGTCGAAGAGGGCGGGCTGCTCGAGCGCGGCGGCTGCAGCTTCTCGCACGTGAAGGGCAAGGTGCTGCCGCCGTCGGCCACGCAGCACCGCCCCGAGCTGGCCGGCGCGCCGTTCGAGGCGATGGGCGTCTCGCTGGTGTTCCACCCGCGCAATCCCTACGTGCCGACGGTGCACATGAACGTGCGCATGCTGGCCGCGCTGCCGGCCGGCGCCGCGCCGGTCACCTGGTTCGGCGGCGGCATGGACCTGACGCCGTACTACGGCTTCGAGGACGACGCGCGGCACTTCCACCGCGTCAACCGCGACGCGCTCGCGCCCTTCGGCGACGACAAGTACCCGCGCTTCAAGCAGTGGTGCGACGAGTACTTCTTCCTGAAGCACCGCAACGAGCCGCGCGGCATCGGCGGCGTGTTCTTCGACGATTTCTCCGAGCTCGGCTTCGAGCGCAGCTTCGAGATGATGCGCGCGGTGGGCGATGCGTTCATCCCGGCCTACCTGCCGATCGTGCAGCGGCGCAAGGGCCTGGCCCATGGCGAGCGCGAGCGCGATTTCCAGGCCTATCGACGCGGGCGCTACGTCGAGTTCAACCTGGTGTTCGACCGCGGCACGCTGTTCGGGCTGCAGTCGGGCGGGCGCACCGAGTCGATCCTGATGTCGATGCCGCCGCTGGTGAAGTGGCGCTACAACTGGGCGCCCGAGGCCGGCACGCCCGAGGCGCGGCTGTACACCGATTTCCTGCGCCCGCGCGCGTGGGCCGACGAGACGCCGGCTTGAAGCGCATTGCCCTGTTCGGCGGCAGCTTCGACCCGGTGCACGCGGCGCACGTGGCGCTGGCAGGTGTCGCGTTGTCGCAACTCGGCCTCGACGAATTGCGCTGGGTGCCGGCCGGCCGCCAATGGCAGAAGCACCGCGACCTGACGCCGGCCGTGCACCGCGCGGCGATGGTGCGGCTGGCCATCGCCGGCGAGCCGCGTTTCGTGCTGGAAGACTGCGAGCTGCGGCGCAGCGGCGCGAGCTACACCTACGACACCGTGCGCGAGCTGCAGGCCGCCGAGCCCGGGGCCGAGTGGTTCCTGGTGATCGGGCAGGACCAGTACGCCGGCCTGCACAGCTGGGTGCGCTGGCAGGAGATGCTGCAGCGCGTCACGCTGGCGGTGGCCAACCGGCCCGGCGTCACCGTGCTGGCCAGCCCCGAGGTGCAGGCGGTGCCGCACCGGGTGGTGCCGCTGCCGATGATGGACGTCTCGTCGACCGAGATCCGCGCCCGCGTGGCGCGCGGACTCGCGGTCGACGATCTGGTGCCCGCCCCCGTGGCGCGCTATATTGCCCAACACGCCCTGTACCAGGGCGATCTCATCAGGAGTTGAATGGACATCCGAAAACTGCAGCGCGCCATCGTCGATGGTCTGGAAGACGTGAAGGCACAGAACATCCTCGTCTTCAACACCGAGCACCTCTCGCCGCTCTTCGAGCGCGTGATCATCGCCTCGGGCACCTCGAACCGGCAGACCAAGGCCCTCGCGGCCAGTGTGCGTGATGCGGTGAAATCGGGCGGCTTCCCGGTGCTGCGCACCGAGGGCGAAGACAACGGCGAATGGATCATCGTCGACTGCGGCGCGGCCGTGGTCCACGTGATGCAGCCGTCGATCCGCGACTACTACCACCTCGAAGAGATCTGGGGCGACAAGCCGGTCAAGCTGAAGGTCGACACCGCGCCGGTCAAGCTGGTGAAGGCCGAGGAAGTCCCGATCGCGAAGAAGTCGGCCGCGAAGAAGGCGCCGGCCGGGAAGACGGCGGCTGCCAAGGCGGCACCGGCCAGGAAGGCAGCTGCCAAAACGGCACCGGCCAAGAAGGCACCCGCCCGGAAGGCCGCACCTGCCAAGTCGGGCGTCACCCGCACGGTGGGCGTGAAGAGCGCCGCGCCGGCGAAACGGGCTGCACCCGTCAAAGCCGCACCGGCCAAGGCTGCACCAGCGAAGAAGGCCCCGGCGAAGAAGGCCGCGGCGAAGAAGGCCCCGGCCAAGGCGGCTCCGGCCAGGAAGGCGCCGGCCAAGAAGACCGCCTCGCGCGCGTGAAGCTGCTGCTGGTCGCCGTCGGCCAGCGCCAGCCGGCCTGGGCCGAGACGGCCTACGAGGACTTCGCGAAGCGCTTCCCGCCGGAGATGCGCCTCGAGCTGAAGGCCGTCAAGGCCGAGGCACGCGGTTCGCGCACCGCCGAACAGATGATGGCCGCCGAGGCCGTCCGCATCGAGGCGGCGCTGCCCAAGGGCGTGCGCCGCGTCGTGCTCGACGAGCGAGGCGACCGTCTCACCAGCGTGCAACTGGCTGCGCGCATGAAGGCCTGGCTGCCGGATGGCCGCGACGTGGCCTTCCTGGTCGGCGGCCCCGACGGCCTGGACGCCACGCTGAAGCAAGGCGCCGACGAGACGATGCGCCTGTCCGACCTGACGCTGCCGCACGCCTTTGCCCGCGTGCTGCTGGCCGAGGCGCTGTACCGGGCCTGGACGCTGACGGTGAACCACCCCTACCACCGCGAATAGCCCGCCCTTCACGATGCCTGCGCTGCACGATTTCATCTACCTCGCGTCGCAGAGCCCGCGCCGCCGCCAGTTGCTCGACCAGATCGGCGTGCGCCACGAGCTGCTGCTGCCGGGGCCGCACGAGGACGCCGAGGCGCTGGAGGCGGAGCGGCCCGGCGAGCTGCCGGCCGACTACGTCGAGCGCGTGACGCTCGCCAAGCTGGCCGCCGCCCGGGCCCGCCACGCGGCGCGCGGCCTGCCGCCGGCGCCCATCCTGTGCTCCGACACCACGGTGGCGGTGGGGCGCCGCATCCTCGGCAAGCCGGCCGACGCCGCCGATGCGCGCCGCGTGCTGGGCCTGCTGTCCGGGCGCACGCACCGGGTGCTGACGGCGGTGGCACTGGCGTACGGGCGGCGCCGCGAAATGCGGGTGAACGTCTCGCACGTGGACGTCGCGCCGCTGCCGGCCGCCTGGATCGAGGACTACATCGCGAGCGGCGACCCGTTCGGCAAGGCCGGCTCGTACGCGATCCAGAGCGCGATGGCCGGCTGGATCCGGCGCATCGCCGGCAGTCACTCCGGTATCATGGGTTTGCCCCTGTACGAAACGGCCCAACTGCTGAGACAAGCGCGCGTCAGGTTCTGACGACGCCGCCCCAACAAGAGCGCCCATGCAAGACATCCTCATCAACTGGGCACCCCAAGAGACCCGTGTCGCGATCGTCGAGAACGGCGCGGTGCAGGAATTGCACCTCGAGCGCACGCTCGAACGCGGCCTGGTCGGCAACATCTATGCGGGCCGGGTGGCGCGCGTGCTGCCGGGCATGCAATCGGCCTTCATCGACATCGGCCTGGAGCGAGCCGCCTTCCTGCATGTCGCCGACGTGCACGTGGCCGGCAGCAGCCCGCGCAACGACCATGCGCCGGGCGCCGCGCCGCCGGCGCCGATCGAGCGGCTGGTGTTCGAGGGCCAGACGCTGACGGTGCAGGTCATCAAGGATCCGATCGGCACCAAGGGCGCGCGCCTGTCGACGCAGATCAGCATCGCCGGGCGCATGCTGGTGTTCCTGCCGCAGGACGACCACATCGGCATCTCGCAGAAGATCGGCTCGCACGAGCTGCGCGACCAGCTGCGCACGCGCATGAACGAGCTGACGGGCAAGACCGAGGGCAGCCTGCCTGGCGCGGTGCCGTATGCCGGCGGCGGTTTCATCCTGCGCACCAATGCCGAGGACGCGAGCGACGCCGAGCTGGCCGACGACATCGCCTACCTGCGCAAGACCTGGGGCACGATCCGCGAGCGCAGCTTCAAGTCGCCGCCGGGCACCTTGCTGCACCAGGACCTGAGCCTGGTCGAACGGGTGCTGCGCGACCTGGTCAACGACACCACGCAGTCGATCCGCATCGATTCGCGCATGCAGTACGACCAGCTGGTGGCGTTCGGTGCCGAGTACATGCCGAGCTCGGTCGACAAGCTGCAGCACTACAAGGGCGAGCGGCCGATCTTCGACCTGTACAACATCGACGAGGAGATCGCGCGCGCGCTGGCGCGGCGCGTCGACCTGAAGTCGGGCGGCTACCTGATCATCGACCAGACCGAGGCGCTGACGACGATCGACGTCAACACCGGCGGCTATGTCGGCGCGCGCAACTTCGACGACACGATCTTCAAGACCAACCTGGAAGCGGCGCAGGCCATCGCGCGCCAGCTGCGGCTGCGCAACCTGGGCGGCATCATCATCATCGACTTCATCGACATGGCGCGCGACGAGCACCAGGGCACGGTGCTGGGCGAGCTGCGCAAGCAGCTGGCGCGCGACCGCACCAAGATCACGGTGAGCGGCTTCACGCAACTGGGGCTGGTCGAGATGACGCGCAAGCGCACCCGCGAGTCGCTGGCGCACATGCTGTGCGAGCCGTGCCCCACCTGCGGCGGCAAGGGGCAGGTGAAGACGCCGCGCAGCGTCTGCTACGACATCCTGCGCGAGATCCTGCGCGAGGCGCGGCAGTTCAACCCGAAGGAATTCCGCGTCATCGCGTCGGCCGCGGTGGTCGAGATGCTGCTCGACGAAGAGAGCCAGCACCTGGCCGGCCTGAGCGATTTCATCGGCAAGCCGATCTCGCTGCAGGCGGAGGCGGCGGGGTCGCCGGAGGCCTACGACATCGTGCTGATGTAGGCCGCGCTCAGCGCGCCGCGTCCTTCACCGCCGCGAACTCCCACAGCAGGTGCGCCGTGCGGTCCTGGTCGAGCGTCCAGCGCCGCTTGCCGCGCACGAAGCGCAGGCTCTCGCGCAGGTTGTAGGCGATCCAGCGCGCCGGTTGCCGCCGCTTGGCCTCGGCCACCCGCAAGGCCTCGCGTTCGGCTTCCTTCTCCGGTCCGGTGAAGTCGAGGTTGTGGTGCCGCACCCATTGCGAGCGCAGCAGCTCGAAACGTCCCTCGAAGCCGTAGATCGCACCGAATGGCCGCGGCCCGCAGAAATACTCGTGCGTGCGCTCGGTGATGATGTTGACGTGCGTCGGGTCCTGGAAGGCCTCGGCCTTCGGATACGCGGGCGTCACCGCGTACAGCCGGCCGCCCGGCGCCAGCACGCGCCAGATCTCGTTCATCAGCGTGATGAAGGGCAGGATGGTGCGGCGCTCGTCCGGCACCGCCAGCACGCGCGGGATGTGCTCGATGAAATCGAAGGCCGACACCGAGCCGAACATGCCGTCCGGGTACGGGATCGGGTCCAGCGCGAGGTTGGCCGCGCGCGACTCGAAGCCCTCGGTGGGCGGCAGCTCGCGGATGTCGACGCCGAACAGCCGCTTCTGGTCATAGGGGTTGCGCGGGTACTTGCCGCAACCCAGGTCGAGGTGGGTGTCGGGCAGGCCGGCAGGCAGCGTGCGGCGGGGCAGGGCGGGTTGTGTCATCGGGTCAGCTCGGCAAGGGTGTCCAGCAGCAGCGTGCCCTTCTCGGTGTCGGGCTCGAGGTAGGTGCCCTCGGCCCATTCGTTCCAGGCATTGAAGAACAGGAAGGGCGCGCCGGCTGCGCGCGCCTTGGCCAGTTGCGCCGCCATGCCGCGCCGGAACGCGGCCGGGTCGAAGTTGCGCATCACCAGCCCGCGCAGGCCGCGCCGCGGGCTGTTGTCCCAGTCCGCGAAACCGCCGGGGTAGGTGTGCGGCGGCAGGCGGCGCCGCGTGATCAGCTGCCACAGCGACGCATAGTCGTGGCTGTTCAGCCGGTGCGGCCGCGCATCGGGCTGCAGCCAGCGGCGCAGCCGCGCCACGTGCCGCAGCAGCTTCTCCTTGCGCCGGTACCAGCCTGGCTGGTGGTGCGTCAGCGTGTACATCGGCTCGAACTCCACCTGCGCGTCAGCCAGCCCGCTGCGCTCGTCGGCGCGGAACACCGTCAGCATCGACACGATGTGCAGCCCGGGCAGCCCGGCCTCGGCGGCCAGCGTGCGCCAGCGCGCCAGCATCGCCGCCAGCGGCGGGATCGACTGCGTGCGGTAGA
Organism: Rhizobacter sp. P2_D12; assembly: GCF_056404395.1. NCBI lineage: Bacteria > Pseudomonadati > Pseudomonadota > Betaproteobacteria > Burkholderiales > Sphaerotilaceae > Rhizobacter > Rhizobacter sp. P2_D12. The sequence continues at coordinate 29,747 of NZ_JBFUEB010000032.1, forward strand.
TCAGCAGCATCGGCTTGCCGTCGACGCGGATGTAGCGGCGGTCCTGGAAGGCCTTCAGCAGGTAGGCGAAATGCCGGTCCCAGTCGTCCTGCCCGCCGTACTCCTGCGGCATCAGCACGTCGCGCTCGCCGCCGTCCCAGGCGCGCGTCCACGGCTCGTTGGCCCAGGCCAGGCAGAACGGGAAGTCCGGTTCGCCGTCCTCGATCAGCGCCTGCACCGGCCGCTCCAGCAGCTGCCGGCCGTTGAACCAGTAGTGGTAGTAGCAGAAGCCGTGCACGCCCTTGCTGCGCGCCAGCTCGGCCTGCCAGGCGCGCGCCTCGCGCGTCGTCAGGTCGTAGTAGCGCTCGCCCAGCGGCACGCGCGGCTGGCGGTGCCCGCGGAACAGCGCGGTGGCCCGCTGCACGTTGGTCCAGTCGGTGAAGCCCTGTCCCCACCAGCGGTTGTTCTCTTCGATCTCGTGGAATTGCGGCAGGTGGAAGGCGATGATCTTCGGCTCGGCCATGCGGATGACGGGCGCGGCCGTCGTTGTGTCGTCGAATGTCGGAGTCTAGAGTGTCTTTGCAGGGACAATCGCCGTCCGATGAGCCCCTTGATCCTCCCGCAGGTGACCCTGTGCTGCGTCGATTCGACGCCGCGGCTGGCGTGGTCGTTGAAAGCCTTGCGCCATTGCCTGGCGCAGGTCGCGTTCGGCGACGCCTTCCTGTGCACCGACCGCGCCTCGCTGGCCGGGCATGAGCTGCCGCCGGGCGTGCGCTGGGTCGAGATCGCGCCACTGTCCAGCATCGAGGCCTATTCCGAATTCATGGTCAAGGGCCTGGCCGCGCACCTGCGCACCAGCCACCTGCTGGTCGTGCAGTGGGACGGCTACGTGCTGAACCCGGCCGCCTGGCGCGACGAGTTCCTGTCGGTCGACTACATCGGCGCGCCGTGGAACCACATTCCGCAGCCGTGGAAGGTCGGCAACGGCGGCTTCTCGCTGCGCTCGGCGGCCTTGCTGCAGGCCTTGCTGGATCCGGCGATCCAACCGGAGCACCCCGAGGACCTGTGCATCTGCAAGACGCACCGCGCGGCACTGGAGGCCCGAGGCCTGCGCTTCGCGCCGCTCGCGATGGCCGAGCGCTTCGCGGTCGAGGACGGTCCGCTGTCCGGCGAGGTGTTCGGCTTCCACGGCCCGTACCACCTGCCGGCGGTGCTGCCGCCGGACGAGACGCTGGCCTTCGTCGAATCGCTGGCGACGCCGGCGCTGCGTTCGCACTACTTCGGCAGCCTGCTGCGCGAGCTGGTGCAGGGCGCGCGGCGCGAGCCCGCGCTGCGGCCGGCGCTGGCGGCCTTCCAGCGGCTGGTGCTGAAGGCGATCGGTGAGATGGACGGCGCGGCCAGCCTGTCGCCGCAGGCGCTGGGCATGCTGAAGGCGCTGATCCGCCACGGACAGCGCGCACCCGCCGCGAGCCTGCTGGCGCGCCGGCGCGTCGCGCTGGGCCGCCGCTTCGCCGAACCGAAGCTGTGGCTGCGCCTGCAGTTCAATGCGCTGCGCGCCGCGGTGGCCGGACGATGACGAGCCGCATCGCCGCGCTGGAGCGCTATGCCGCGGCCACCTGGACGCCGCCGTTCGCGCAGCCGCTGCCCTCCAACGCCGAGGCCTATGCGGCCCGGGCCTCGCGCTGGAAGGTCGCGCGCCGCCGCGCGATGCGCGAACTGAACCTGGCGCTGCACGGCCAGAGCGGGCTGCAGCGCACGCACATCGATCCGGCGCGGCACCGCCGCCTGCTGTGGATCCACCAGGGCACGCCGCAGGTGGGCGATTCGCTGATGGACCTGGCGGCGCGCGTGCTGCTGGCCGGCCGCGTCGAACGCATCGACCTGCTGACCGAGCCGCACCTGCTCGGCCTGTACCGCAGCGACCGCGTGTTCGCCCACGCGGTGTCGAGCGCGGCCGACCTGCCCGGCGACCACGACCTGGTGCTGCTGCACAGCATCTCGTCGCGTTCGGTGAAGGACAAGCTGGCRCATTTCCGCCGGCTGCCGTTCGCCCACGTGCAGGGCTGCTACACCGGGCCGGAGTTCAACCGCACGCTGTTCGGCTTCCACCGCTTCGCGCAGCTGCTGGGCCTGCCGGCCGGCGGCCTCGACGCGATCGCTCGCCCCACGATGACCGCATCGCCCGAGGAGCACGCCGCCATCGACCGCCTTCGGATCCCGCCCGGCGCCATCGCCGTCGCGCTGGGCGGCGTGCGCGACTGGCGCACATTTTCTCGGTGGGTCGAGGTGCTGCGCGGCCTGCGCAGCACCGGCTTCGCCTCGCCCATCGTGCTGGTCGGCGCCGACAACGGCCTGGCGATGCGCGACCAGGTCGTTGCGGCCGGCATCGGCCTGCCGCTGATCGACCGTGTCGCGCAGCACAGCCTCGGTGAAGTGCAGGCGCTGATCGGCTGTTGCGCTCTGGCGCTGTGTGCCGATGGCGGGCTGCTGCACGTCGCGCACACCACCGACACGCCGGTCGTCGCGCTGTTCGCCGGCGAGATCCTGCCGGCGTTCCGCGTCACCGCCGCCAACCGCACCACCTCGTTGCATGCGCCGGCACGCGTCGACGACATCGCGCCGGACGCGGTGGTGCAGGCCGTCAGCGCTGCGCTGAGCTGAGCAGGCGCTGGTAGATGCCGAGGTAGGTCTCGGCGGCCCGGTCCCAGCGGAAGCGAGCGGCGTGCGCACGGATCGCGAGGCCCTCGCGCAGCAGCCGCGGCATCTCGGCCTCGATCGTGCGGCGCATCGCCCGCGGCTCGAAGCTGTCGAAGTAGCCGGCATGCGCCCCGCCGATCTCCGGCAGGCTGGTCAGCCGCGACAGGAACACCGGCTTGCCGAAGTGCATCGCCTCCAGTGGCGGCAGCCCGAAGCCCTCGGTCAGCGACGGGAACACGAAGGCCTGGCAATGCGCGTACAGCCAGGTCTTGCGTGCATCGCTCACCTCGTTCACCACCGTCACGTTGGCCAGCCTGCGCTCGCGCACCTGGGCGGCCAGCCGGTCCGAATCTCCGGTGCGCGGCCCGGCCAGCACCAGCTGCTGGCCCGGCCACAGCGCCGCCATGTCGACCAGGCTCTGCGGGTTCTTCGAGGCGGCCATGCGGCTCAGGTGCAGCAGGTAGCGGCCCGGCGCGATGCCCTCGACCGCCTCCTGGGCATGGGCGTTCAGGTCGCGTGCGCCGTTCGGGATCACCGTGACCGGGCCGGTCCAGCCGAGGTGCTTGCGGATGTCGGCCTCGACGTGGCGTGTCAGCGTGGTCACCTCGTCGAAGCGGCGCAGGCGTTTGCGCAGCTTGTCGAGCGCCTTGCGCGCCTGCGGCTCGGCATCGTGGTAGACCGGGTTCAGGTCGTGGATGGTCAGCAGCGAGCGCTGCGTGCCCAGCGGCGGGATGATGCGCCCCAGCTGGTTCAGCCCGTGCCACACGTCGAAGCGGCGCAGGCCCTGCCAGTGCCAGTAGCCCTGCAGCTTGCTGGTGGACAGGTAGCCCACCTGCTCGCCGAAGCGGCCGTGCCAGCGCTTGGGCAGGTGCATGTGGAAGCGCACGCCCAGGCGGTCGCGCCAGTCGGGGGCGACGCGCGCGACGTGCTCGCAGATCTGCGTCGAGAACTCGCCCAGCCCGTCGCTGAGCGAGTCGATCATGCCGAGGCTGATGCCGACGTGGCGCAGGGGGGCGGCCATGCGGGCTCAGGCAATCAACTTGTAGTGCTTGCGGCTGAGGTCGCCGCCGAACCAGCGCTCGACGCGCATCGACAGGCGGTGCTTGCGCTCGCGGCTCGTCAGCACATGCGCCGGGTCGGGCGCGAAGTGCTGCTCGGCCTCGTCGCGCAGCCAGCCGGCCATCACCGCCGGGTGCGTGCCGGCGTAAGGTTTCAGCGACTGCGGATCGATGTTGCCGTAGTGCACCTTGGGCGCGCCGTGCGACCAGTATTTGCTCACCTGGTCGAGCTTGGCCTGCATGTAGTCGGTGCGGCGCACGTGGCCGTAGTGGTAGATGTGGGCGTTGGCCAGCGCCGCGTTCGGGTGGCGGCCGCGCCGATGCTTGTCCATCACGACCCAGAACTGGCCGTCGGGCGCGTAGCTGCGGATCGTGTTGCGGATCAGCCGGCATTCGCGCCGGTACCAGGCCGGGCTGACGGCCAGCCAGTGCGGCGAGCCGTAGAAGTGCAGGTAGTCGAACACCAGTGCCTCGACCTGCCGGTTGCCGTGGTGGCGCTCGACCGATGCGCGGATCGCGGCCAGCTCGGCTTCGTGCAGCACCTCGTCGCCTTCGAGGTAGAAGGCCCAGTCGCCGGTACAGGCGTACTGCGCGATCATCTTTTGCTGCGCATAGACGAAGCCGCGCGATTCCATGCGTTCGTTCCACACGGTGTCGATCAGGCGGATCTTCGGGTCGCCGATCGCGAGCAGCCGCTCGCGCGTGTCGTCCTCGCCGCGGCCGACCGCGATCACGAACTCGTCGACCAGCGGCAGCAGCGAGCGCACCGAGGCCTCGAACGGGAAGCCCAGCTTGACGCCGTTGCGCAGGAAGGTGAACCCGCTGATCGAGGCTGTCATTGGTGTGCGTTCAGGCGGGCCACTTCGCCGGGATTCCACTTCTGCTCCATCGGGATCAGCCGCGACGCGTCGGCGAAGGCCGGCGGCCGCGCGCGCAGCGTCACGCGGATGTAGTGGTGCACGAACACGTCGAGCGCGATGTGCAGCGGCCGCACGTCGCCGATCTCGACCGCACGCTTCTTGGCGCGCAGGAACAGGTCGGCATCGGCCGCCTGGATGCGCTCGTCCCACAGCCCGATGCGGTCGATCGCCCGGCGGTTCATCAGCACCGAATTGCCGACGTAGCCTTCGAGCACCAGCCCCTCGAACTGCTCGGCGCGCTGGCGGCTGAAGCGCTCCCAGTCGCCGTACATCCAGCGGTGCGACATGCCGAGCCAGGGTTGCTTGGCGCCGAAGAAGCGCACCGGCAGCGATGCGCGCTTCCAGCGCCGGCGCAGCGCGTGCGTGGCCTCGGGTGTCTCGATGCGCTCGATGCCGCATACCGTCAGCGCGTCCAGCCCGTGCGCTTCGGCATTGGCGACCAGCCGCTCGTCCCAGGCCGGCGGCACGACGATGTCGTTGTTCAGGAACGCCAGCCAGTCGCCCTGTGCCGCCGCGATGCCCTGGTTCTGCGTGTAGGGGTAGGAGTAGTTGGCCTTGTTGCGGATCACCTTCGCGCCGACCGACTCGAAGAACTCGGCCGAGCCGTCGGTCGACGCGTTGTCGATGATGATCAGCTCGGACGGCAGCTTCGTGTAGCGCTGCAGGTGCTCGACGAACCAGCGGTTCATCTCGAGCTGGTTGTGCACGGCGGTGATGATGCTGAGGCGGGTCATCCGCGAAACTCCGGTGTGGCGGCGTGGGATCTGAACTGCAGCGAGTGCAGGTGCGCGAACAGGCCCCCCTGGGCCAGCAGCTCGGCATGCGTGCCCTGCTCGACGACGCGGCCGGCCTCGAGCACCAGCACGCGGTCGGCGGCCTTGATGGTGGACAGGCGGTGCGCGATCACCAGGCTGGTGCGGCCGCGCATCAGCCGGTCGAGCGCCTCCTGCACCAGGCGCTCGGATTCGGAGTCGAGCGCCGACGTGGCCTCGTCGAGGATCAGGATCGGCGCGTCCTTGTAGATCGCGCGGGCGATCGCCAGGCGCTGGCGCTGGCCGCCCGACAGCTGGTTGCCGTTGTGGCCGATCAGCGTGTCCAGGCCCTGCGGCATGTCGTCGACGAACTTCAGCAGGTTGGCGCCGCGCAGCGCCTCGCGCACGCGCGCGGTGTCGACCGCCTCGCCGCCCAGCGCCACGTTGGCCGCCACCGTGTCGTTGAACAGCACCACGTCCTGGCTGACCAGCGCGAACTGCCGCCGCAGCGCGGCCACGTTCCAGTCGCGCAGCGCGTGCCCGTCGAGCAGCAGCTCACCGCTGGTCGGTTCGAGGAAGCGYGGCAGCAGGTTCACGAGCGTGGTCTTGCCGGCGCCGGACGGGCCGACCAGCGCGACCGTCTCGCCGACCTTCAGGTTCAGCGTCACGCCGTCCAGCGCCGGGGCCTGGTCTTCCTTGTAGCGCAGGCCCACGCCGCGCATCTCGATGCGGCCCGCGGCGCGGCCGGGATCGAAGCTGCCGCCTTGCTCGACCGGCGAATCGGTGATGAGTTCGACGCCCCGTTCCAGGGCGGCCAGCCCGCGCGTGATGGGCCCGGCCACCTCGGACAGGTGCTTGATCGGCGCCAGCAGCATCAGCATCGCGGTGATGAAGGCGGCGAAGCTGCCCGCCGTGCCGCCGTAGTGCGTGCTCTGCCACAGTGCCGCGATGATCACGGCCGACAGGCCGCAGGCGGCGATCATCTGCGTCACCGGCGTCATGGTCGCGGCCGCCATCGTCGACTTGATGGCCAGCCGGCGCAGCGTGTCGCTCAGGCCGCGGAAGCGCCCCGCCTGCGTGCCCTCGGCGCCGTGCAGCCGCACGATGCGCCAGGCCAGCACGTTCTCCTCGACCACGTAGGCGAGCTGGTCGGTGGCCTGCTGGCCCTCGACCGTCAGGCGGTGCAGCCGCTTGCTCAGCTTGCGCATCACGAAGGCCACCGCCGGCACCAGCACGCCGACGAACAGCGTCAGCTGCCAGTTCACCCACAGAAGGTAGGCCAGCAGCGCGATGAGCGTGGCCGAATCGCGCACCAGCGTCATCACCGAACCCACCAGCAGCCCGGCCCCCTGTTGCACCTCATAGGTCAGCGTGTTGGTCAGGCTGCTGGCGGTGTTGCGGCTGAACAGCGCGGGCTGCACCGTCATCAGCCGCTCGAACATCGCGGTGCGCAGCGCCTGCGTGCCGCGGTTGGCCGACCAGGCCAGGCCGTACTGCGCGACCAGCCCGGCGACGCCGCGGATGAAGAACAGGCCGATGATGGCCACCGGCACCATCCACAGCGGGATGCCGTTGCCGGTGAAGCCCTTGTCCAGCAGCGGGGCCATCAGGGCCGGCATCACCGGTTCGGTCAGCGCGCCGATGACCGAGCCGGCGATCATCAGCACGAAGCCCCGGCCGCTGTCGGCGAAATACGGTGCCAGGCGCTTCAGGCGGGATCGCAGCGGCAAGGCGGGGGGCAGGGTGGGGGTGCTCATTCCGGGCGCATTATCGTTTGCCGGCACTGCCTACAATCGCGGCACCCCACGATCCGCCTGCCTGCCGCCCTTCTTCATGCCTGCGCCCAACCTGTCGGTCATCGTCATCACGCACAACGAAGGCCACCAGATCGCGGACTGCCTGAAGAGCGTCGCGTTCGCCGACGAATGGATCGTCGTCGACTCCGGCAGCACCGACGACACCCGCGAGATCGCCGCCGCGCTAGGCGCCCGCGTGCTGCGCAGCGCCGACTGGCCGGGCTTCGGCCGCCAGAAGAACCGCGCGCTCGACGAGGCCCAGGGCCGCTGGGTGCTGAGCCTGGACGCCGACGAGCGCGTCAGCGCGCCGCTGGCGGCAGCGATCCGGGCGGCGGTGGCTGCATCCGATGCTGCGGGTGAAAGTGGAGCAACCGCTTACCAGCTGTCACGCCTGTCGCGCTTCTGCGGCCAGTGGATGCGCCACGGCGACTGGTACCCTGACCGCGTGACGCGGCTGTTCCTGCGCGGCCGCGCGCGTTTCACCGACGACCTGGTGCACGAGCGGCTGGACGTGCAGGGACCGGTCGCGCGGCTGGACGGCGAGCTGCTGCACGAGACCATGCCGACGCTGCACGACGCGCTGGACAAGATGAACCGCTACAGCAGCGGCCGGGCGCTCGACAAGCTGCGCGCCGGCCGGCAGGGCGGGCTGGGTACGGCGCTTGCCCATGGGGCCTGGGCGTTCGTGCGGGCCTACCTGCTGCGCCGCGGCTTCCTGGACGGCCGGCTCGGTTTCGTGCTGGCGGTCTACGTGGCCGAGGGCACGTACTACCGATACCTGAAAATGGCGTTCTCCGGAACCAAGAACACAATTCGAGATCAGGACCCTTGATGCTGAATCGACGTACCTTCTCCGCTTCCACCGGCCTCGCCTGTGCGGGCCTGGCGTTCACCGGCGCGGCCCGGGCCCAGTTCCGCGTCGAGATCGCGGGCGTCGGCGCCACCCAGGTGCCGATCGCGATCGTCAAGTTCCGCGACGAGGACAAGACCACGCAGGCGCTGTCGGCCATCATCCGGGCCGACCTGGAACGCGCCGGCGTGTTCCGCGGCATCGACACCAGCGCCACCATCGACGAGACCGCGTCGCCGGTGATGGGCGAGTGGCGCGCCCGCAGCGCCGATGCGCTGGTGGCCGGCTCGGTGACGCGGCTGGCCGACGGCCGCTTCGACGTGCGTTTCAAGCTCTGGGACATCGTCAAGGGCCAGGAGCTCGGCGGCCAGAGCAACGCGGTGCAGCCGGCCGACCTGCGGCTGGCGGCGCACCGCATCGCCGACTTCGTCTACGAGAAGCTGACCGGCGACAAGGGCGTCTTCTCGACCCGCATCGCCTACGTCACGCGCACCGGCACCCGCTACGCGCTGCGCGTGGCCGACGCCGACGGCGAGGGCGGCCAGGTGGCCCTGAACAGCCCCGAGCCGATCATCTCGCCGGCCTGGGCGCCGAACGGCCAGGAGCTGGCCTATGTGTCCTTCGAGTTGCAGAAGGCGGTGGTCTACGTGCAGGACGTGGCCTCCGGCAAGCGCCGCGTGATCGCCAACTTCCGCGGCTCGAACAGCGCGCCGGCCTGGGCGCCCGATGGCCAGTCGCTGGCCGTCACGCTGAGCCGCGACGGCGTCTCGCAGCTCTACACGATGGGCCGCAACGGCGAAAGCCCGAAGCGCATCACCGTCAGCCAGTCGATCGACACCGAACCCGTCTACGCGCCCGACGGCCGCACGCTGTTCTTCGTCAGCGACCGCGGCGGCGGCCCGCAGGTCTACCGCACGCCGGCCGCCGGCGGGGCGGTGGAGCGCGTGACCTTCTCGGGCGCGTACAACATCAGCCCGGCGCTCAGCCCGGACGGGCGCAACCTGGCCTACATTTCGCGCCAGGGCAACGCATTCCGGCTCTACCTGCTGGACTTGGCCACGCCCGGCGCGACGCCGCAGGCGCTGACCGACACCAGCGACGACGAGAGCCCGAGCTTCGCGCCCAACGGCCGGCTGATCATCTACGCGTCGCGCTCGCAGGGGCGCGACGTGCTGATGACGACGACGCTGGACGGCAAGATCAAGGCGAAGCTGGTGTCGACAGCCGCCGATGTCCGCGAGCCCATGTGGGGCCCGTACGGTCGCTGACGAAGCGGCCCGCGCATCTTTTCTCGACGATACAACGACCAGGAGCTACACCATGAAAGCAACACGACTCGTCTCTCTCTCCGCCCTGACCCTCGCGGCCCTGCTGGCCGGCTGCGCCTCGGGCGTCAAGCTGGACGACAAGCCGGCCCCGGTGGAGAACCGCTCGACCGGCGGCACCTCGGCCAACACCGGCGCCAACAACGCTGGCACCTCGCAGTCGCAGGTCGCGAGCGTCGACCTGACGAAGAACGCGACCGCGCCGATCGGCAGCGTCATCTATTTCGACTACGACAGCTACGTCGTGAAGGACGAGTTCCGCCCGACCATCGAGGCACAGGCCAAGAGCCTGGCCGGCAACAAGGCCAAGAAGATCACCATCGAAGGCCACACCGACGAGCGCGGCGGCCGCGAGTACAACCTGGCGCTGGGCCAGAAGCGCGCCGAGGCCGTCGTCAAGTCGCTGACGCTGCTGGGCGTGACCGAGTCGCAGGTCGAGGCGGTGAGCTTCGGCAAGGAGCGTCCTGCGGTGCAGGGCAGCGATGAAGCGGCCTGGGCCAAGAACCGCCGCGCCGAGTTCAACGCCAAGTAAGCCGGAGGCCGGGCATGCATCCGATCTTTCGTGGGCTCGCGCCGCTGCTGGCGGCGTTCGCGCTGCTCGCGGCGCCGGCGGCGCATGCCGGGCTGTTCGACGATGACGAGGCGCGCAGGGCCATCCTCGACCTGCGCGCCAAGCTCGAAGAGAGCAACAAGCTGCAGGCGCAGCGCCAGGCCGAGACGAACGCGCAGCTGATGGAGCAGATCTCTCTGCTCAAGCGCAGCCTGCTCGATTTGAACAGCCAGATCGAGCTGATGCGCACCGACGCGGCCAAGCTGGTCGGCCAGAACGAGCAGCTGACGCGCGACGTGGCCGAGCTGCAGCGCCGGCAGAAGGACATCGCGCAGGGCGTGGACGACCGCATCCGCAAGCTCGAGCCGCAGAAGGTGACGCTGGACGACAAGGAATTCCTCGTCGATCCGGAGGAGAAGAAGCAGTTCGACGACGCGATGGCGGTAATGCGCAAGGGCGACTTCGCCGGCGCGGCCTCGGCCTTCGTCAGCTTCCGCCAGCGCTTCCCCGCCAGCGGCTACAACGAGGTGGCGCTGTTCTGGCTGGGCAATGCGCAGTACGGCAAGCGCGAGTACCGCGAGGCGACCGCCTCGTTCCGCGAGCTGCTGAAGGTGGCGCCCGACAGCCCGCGTGCGCCGGAGGCGATGCTGTCGATCGCCAACTGCCAGATGGAGCTGAAGGACACCAAGGGCGCGAAGCGCACGCTGGACGACCTGCTGAAGGCCTACCCGAAGTCCGAGGCCGCGCAAGCGGGCAAGGAGCGGCTGGCGTCGATGAAGTGATGCCGTGAACGCCGCGACCGATCTGTTGTTGCCGGACCTGGAGCGCCGCTTCGGCGGCCTGCGCCGCCTGTACGGCGAAGCCGGCTACCAGCGGCTGCGCGCGCTGCGCATCGCGGTGGTCGGGCTGGGGGGCGTCGGCTCGTGGGCGGCCGAGGCGCTGGCGCGCAGCGGCGTGGCATCGCTGACGCTGATCGACATGGACCACGTCGCCGAGTCGAACATCAACCGCCAGGTGCAGGCACTGGGCGCCACGCTCGGCCAGGCCAAGGGCGTGGCCTTGCGCGAGCGCATTGCCGACATCCACCCGGGCTGCGAGGTGCAGCTGGTCGACGACTTCGTGACGCGCGACAACTGGCCGGCTCTGCTGCCCGGCGCGGTGGACGTCGTGATCGACGCCTGCGACCAGGTTCAGGCCAAGCTCGCGATGGCCCAGTGGGCCCTCGAGACGCGCACGCCGCTCGTGATGGCCGGTGCGGCCGGCGGCAAGCGCAAGCCGCAGGCGGTGGAGGTGGACGACCTGGCGAACGTCACGCACGACCCCTTGCTGGCGTCGCTGCGGCAGCGGCTGCGCAAGCAGCACGGCGCGCCGCGCAGCGGTGCGATCGGCGTGCGCTGCGTGTTCTCGCGCGAGGCGGTGGCGATGCCGGCGACCGACGGCGACGCCTGCGGTATCGCTGCAGACCAGGGGGACGGCACGCTGAACTGCCACGGCTACGGATCCAGCGTCGTCGTGACGGCCACGTTCGGTTTTGTATTGGCATCGGAAGCGCTTCAAAAAGCGCTCTGAATCGCGCTACAATCTGCGCTCCGCTGCGTTGAGGCGGTGCCGTAGAAGTTGTACGGTGCTGAATCAGGGATGACCTTGCAAGACATGCTATAGTCGTGGGCTTGCTGGGTTGTTAGCTCAGTCGGTAGAGCAGCGGACTTTTAATCCGTTGGTCGCAGGTTCAAGTCCTGCACAACCCACCAGTTTTCTTGAGCGGGCTCTTAGCTCAGTTGGTAGAGCAGCGGACTCTTAATCCGTTGGTCGAAGGTTCGAATCCTTCAGGGCCCACCAACACACGAGGCCGGTCAGTGATGCGATCACTGACCGGCCTTTCTGTTTCCGGGTGCGCGCGTGCGGGCCCGGGCTCAGCGCCACACCAGCACCGGCACCGTGCTGTGCACCAGCACCCGCTGCGTCTCGCTGCCCATGAACATGCCGACGACGCCGCGCCGGCCGTGCGAGCCCATCAGGATCAGGTCGCATTCGAGCCGCTGCGCGACCTCGACGATCGCCTGGTACGGGCGGTCATGGACCTCGCACAAGGTGGTGCATGCGACACCGCCCTCGCGCGCTGCCTTCGCGATGACGTCGAGGTAGGCCGCGGCATGCTGGTTGGCGTCGCGCTCGAACTCTTCGCGGCTGCCGCCGAGCACGCCGCTGCGGTAGGTCAGCACATGGAACTGCGGGCTGACATGCAGCGCGGTGATGCGCGCGCCCGATTCGCGTGCCATGTCGATGCCGCGGAACGCCGCCATCTCGGATGCTGGCGAACCGTCGGTCGGGATGAGGATGTGCTTGAACATATGGCCTCCTGTCGTGGCATTCGCCGGGCCATGTGCGAGATACCGAGTGCGGGGCCCGGCGCCATGCCAGCGTAGGCTCATTCCCGACGCGCTGCAACCATCGTCCGAGAGGGGAAATCGGACAGGCGCATGCTTGCGGCATGTCGGTCCGGATCACCCACGAGCAGCTCGCCGCGCACGATGACAAGGGCGAACGCCATGTCGTGATGGTGACGCGCGCGCCGGTCCCGAGCGCTCCGCACCTGCGTGGCATGCCGCATTACACCTGGCACGACGGGCAGGTGCTGCACCTGGTCGATGCGAAGGCCGGCGTGCTGGAATGCGCCGTCACCGGGCAACGCCTGGCGATCGAGAGCTGGCGCGGGTAGGTCAGCGCGCTCCCAGGCCGGCACGCAGGCGCTGGAACTGCGCCGATTCACGCAAGGCATCGCGGCCGGCCCGCTCCAGCGCGCGCACCTGGGCCGGCGTGATCGTGAAGGCGGTGGGCACCTGCAGCAGCGTCTGGCGCAGGCTGCGGTCGCCGATGCCGCGCAGGCTGGCCTCGATCACGTGGAGCTGCGCATCGGCCGCGAACGGGCTGTCGGGCAGGCCGCGCTGCTGCGCGATCTCGGCAGCCCAGCGGCGCGCGTCGTCCTCGAGGATCGCCAGCGTCTCCTGCGTGGCGCGGGCGCCGGCGCTGAACAGCAGCGAGTCCATCACCTGGCCGGTGCTCGGCACGCGGTCCGCCTGGTCGATGCGCTCGGCCGCGTCACGCTCCGAGTTGACCACCACGAGGATGATCCGGCGCACCGAGCCCGGCGGCACGCCGCGGAAGCTCTCGCGGATGGAGCCGCCCGCCATCGAGCGGTCCAGCAGCGCGCGCACCCCCAGGTTGTCGCTGAGGCCCCCGTCCACCAGGTGCAGGAAGGGCCGCTCCTGCGCATCGAGGTAGCTGCGGGTGCTGTCCTGCAGCATGCGGGCGCGGTAGTTGCCGTCCGCTGCGCCGCCAGCGGCAGCGGCGGCTTGCGACGGGCAGTGGCCGGCGTAGTTGCGCAGCGTCATCGGGCTCAGCAGCAGCGGCACGGCGGACGAGGCGGCGACCGCGAAGGACAGCGGAACGCTGGCCAGGTCGGAGCAGATCAACGCGAACTGCTCCTGCGTGAACTGGAAGGGCGCGCCGCTCGTGAGGTCGGTGGCCGTCACCAGCAGGCGAGGGCCGCGGGGGCGCGCCTGCAGGTCGCCGAAGCTGCGGCCTCGGTACAGGCCGTCGAGCCGCTCGGCCAGCACGTTGCTGCGGCCGAACCAGGAGGACGTCATGCCGTACAGCCGGGCCGGCGACAGCGCCCGCCCGACGAGTCCGGACTGGAAGTCGGCGAGCAGGAAGTCCGGCTCGAAGCGCGCCAGCGTCTCGTCGCCGAACGCGGCGTAGTGCGCGGCCAACACGCTGCCGCCGGAAACGCCGCTGACCAGGCCGACCTCGTCGAGCAGCGTGGTCTGCCGGCCTTCCCATTCGAAGCCGGTCGCCTTGAGTTCCTGCAGCACGCCCAGGCCGAACGCGGCCGCGCGGGCACCGCCGCCCGACAGCGTCACGGCGGCGACGATCGACGGCGCCCGGGCGTTGCGGTCGATCTGCGTGGTGGCGCTCATCACCGCGGGCGCGTCGTCGCGCGCCGGCAGGTTCTGCCACGGGCGCTGCGTCGAGCAACCGCCCGCCAGCAACGCGGCCAACAGCGCGGGCAACAGCGCGGCCGGCATTGCGGCCAGGTGTCGGGGGCGCATGGGTCAGCGCAGCTTCGAGGCCAGCTCGTCCGCACCCTTCTCGATGCCGACCTTCGATGCATCCAGCAAGCCCAGGCTGGCGCCGATGTTCAGCGCGTTGGGGTACTGCTTGGCGACGTACGCATCGAGCAGGGTGTCGCTCTGCGCATCGAGGATCTCCACCGCATAGCTCACCGAGCCGGTGAACGTGCCTTCCTTGCCGCGCAGCGACTGCACGATGTTGTAGGGCCCGCCGCCGAGGTCGAAGCGGGTGAAGGTGCTGAGCCCGCGCGTGGTCGTCTTCGCGCCGGTCAGCGTCAGGCAGACCCGCAGCGTGTCCGGCCCCGGATTCGCCACCAGCCTGAAGCGCGTCTTCAGGCGGTCCTCGAAGCGCGTTTGCATGTACCTCGCCAGCACCGCCTTGTCTTCGTCCGAGATGTCTTCGAACTGGCCGTCGGCGCCCTGGTAGACGACGACGGGATCGACGATGGCGCTGGCGTACTTCTGCCAGTGCGTCGGCGTGGAGAAGCGATAGGGGATGCGGTCGGCATCGTCCTGCGTGTTGGGCCGCAACTGGGACGCGGACTTCAGGCCGTTGTACGGCAAGGGCCGCGTGCTGGCGCAGCCGGCCAGCACCAGCAGAACCCAGAAACCCAGGAGATTGGCCGCGCGGGCGAGGTATCGGAACATGGTATGCTCGTTGTTAACCGTACAGTACGGTACTGTTAAGTTTCGACGAGCTGGTACCGCCTGTCAAGCAAAAGCGTACGATGCGGTTCAACAAAGGAGCACACATGAGGGTCAGGACCCAGGCGAAGCGCGAAGCCATCCTCGAGACCGCGGCCCAGCTGTTCGAGGAGATGGGTTACGAGAACGCCTCGATGAGCGAACTGGCGAAACGGGTCGGCGGCTCGAAGGCCACCTTGTACGGCTACTTCCCGTCGAAGGAGTCCTTGCTGGTCGCGGTCGTCGAGTCGTTCGCGACCGCCCACCTGGCCGATGCCACGTCGCAGCTCTCGCTGGAGCCGGGCGGGCACCACACCCTCGGTTCCATCCTGATGCGCTTCGGCGAAGAGATGCTCGAGGTGTTGACCAACGACCGGCGCGCGATCGCCATCTACCGCATGGTGGTGGCCGAATCCGGCCGCTCCGAGGTCGGCAAGCTGTTCCACGACGCGGGACCGAGCCAGTCCATCGACGCGCTGGCCCGGTTGATGGGGGCGGCCATCGAGCGCGGCGAGATGCGCGCCGGAGAGCCGCGGGTCATCGCGCAGCAGTTCCTGTCGTTGCTGACGGCCGAGATCAACTCGCGCCAGTTCGAGCAGCGTCCGGCGGCGCTCACGCGCGCCGAGATCGGCGGCATGGTGGACCGTGCCGTCGACATGTTCCTGAGGGGCGCGGCGCCGCGCCCCTCAGGCGTGTCGTTCAGCGGCGCTGCGCCCAGCGCGCGCGGCACAGCGCGGCCAGTTCGATGACGCCCCACAGCACGCTGCTCGCGACTGCCACGCCGAGTTGCCAGGCCAGGCCGGGCTGTCTGCGGACCATGCCGATCATGGGTCGCTCCTTGGTTTCGATGCGGCACCGTAGCAAGCCTGCGTGACGGTTTGATGGCAGACCGCGCGGGCCGGGCGCGCTATCCTGCGCGCGCACTCCCACGCCTTGCCGCCTTGCAAACGCCCGCCGAACTGATCGAACTGCAACGCCTGATCGAAGAAGGCGGCGCACACGTGACGGCGCGCGTGGTCTGCGAGGTCGATGCCGGCCCGCAGCGCCTGCCGGTGATCGCGCTGGCACTCGGCAACCCGGCGCACGACATCCCGGCGGTCGGCTTCTTCGGCGGCGTGCACGGCCTGGAGCGCATCGGCTCGGCGGTCGTGATGGCGCACCTGCGCAGCCTGGTGATGCGGCTGCGCTGGGACGAATCGCTGCACCGCCAACTCGACGGCGTGCGCATGGTGTTCATGCCGATCGTCAACCCCGGCGGCATCGCGCTCGGCACGCGCGCCAACCCACAAGGTGTCGACCTGATGCGCAATGCGCCGGTCGACGCGCAGGACCGCGTGCCCTTCCTGCTCGGAGGCCAGCGCCTGAGCGCCGCGCTGCCGTGGTACCGCGGCCCGGCCGGCGCGCCGATGCAGGCCGAGAGCGCGGCGCTGTGCCGCGTGGTCGAAGACGAACTGCTGGCGCGGCCGTTCAGCCTGGCCGTCGATTGCCATTCGGGCTTCGGCCTGCGCGACCGGTTGTGGTTCCCGTATGCGCACACGCGCGCGCCGATGGCCCACCTGGCCGAGATGCATGCGCTGCACCAGATCTTCCAGCAGTCCCACCCCAACAACCGCTACGTCTTCGAGCCGCAGAGCCGGCAGTACCTGGCGCACGGCGACCTGTGGGACCACCTCTACCGGCGCGCCGCGGCGATGCCGGGCAGGCTGCTGCTGCCGCTGACGCTGGAGATGGGTTCGTGGCTGTGGGTGAAGAAGAACCCGCGCCAGCTGTTCTCGCGCCATGGCATCTTCAACCCGCTGATCGCGCACCGCCAGCAGCGCGTGCTGCGCCAGCACATGGCCCTGCTGGATTTCCTGGCCCGCGCCGCCGCCAGCCATCGGCGCTGGGCGCCCGCGCCCGAGTCGCGCGAGGCGCACCGCCAGCAGGCGCTCGAGCGCTGGTACGACGCGGCCGTCGCGCCGAAGTAGGGGGATTCAACCCCCTCGAATGCGCGATGCCGTAACACGCGGCGCATTTGTAGAGTGCATCCATCCGTTAACGATGGGGCCCCTGAATGGACACCAGCTACGTTCCCGCCTTCGACCAGGCCATGCAGTTCCTCTACGAGAAGCACGGCAACGCGATCAGCGACGACCTGGTGCAGGCCTATTGCGTGCAAGGCTACCTGGCCGAGGAGGCTGGCGTGTTGCGCCTGACCGACAGGGGCCGCGCGACGCTGCGCCGCGCACGCCTGCCGGTGATCCTCGCCGACTGTCCGTCGAGATGATCCGCGTGACGTGCTTGGCAGATTTGGCATGCCCGCGCGGCGGGCGTGTTGCCACTTTGCTACGGCCGTTACAGCTCTGAAATATCGAGCCTTCTTCCTACACGCAAACCGACGCCGCCCCTCTACGCTGGAAGCCATGTCGGACCTGCACCAAAGCCTTCGCCAGATGGGACTGCCCCAGCTCCTGCTGGCGTTGCTCTTCCTGTGCAGCTACGGCATCGCGCTCGGCAGCCTGTTCGGCCCACTGGGGCGTTGGCGTGCTGGCGGCGTCGCCGCCGCGTCGGCGGTTGCATTCGGCTTCTTCACCGACCCTTGGGAACACGCCGTGATGCTGATCGCGTTCGTGCTGATCGGCTTCGGCCTCTTCATCGCGCTGGCCTGGCTGCTGGCGCGCCTGCCGGCCTGGTTCACGACCACGCCGGAGCCGGTGATGCCGCTCGACATCGCACCTGCCCTGCTGCGCGAAGAGGCGGTGGCGCCCGCGCGCATGCCGGTGCCGGCCCCACGCCGGCCCGGCCTCGGCCTCTGAAGCACAATCCGCCCGAGGGGCTGTCCTCCGGCGGATCGGCATTTCGTCCTACACCATGCGCCATGCGGGCGCCGTAGCATGACTTCGGGGTTGGGCCGCTGGCAATGCTCCTCCGAATTCGGCGGTCCCTTGGCGGTCAGTGCGTGCACTGACCGCTCCTTTCTTTTCCGGGAGCAATGGCGATGGTCACGATGCGTGGGTTGGCGGGATGGATGGGCGCCGTGGTGGCGCTGGGCCTCGCGGGTTGCGCGTCGACCACCAAGCTCGATTCGCAGTGGACCGATCCGTCCCTCGCGAAGACCTCGCTGCAAGGCGCCAAGGTGCTGGTGGTGTGCGATGCCGACGAGGCACCGCTGCGCCAGATCTGCCTGGACGAGATGCGCTCCGAGGTGACGGCGCGCGGCGCCACCGCGGTGGCCTTCGACGACACCGACCGCGGCATCGCCGGCGCCGCCAAGTCGACGGCCGACTACGTCGCCGTCGCGCGCGAGCGCGGTGCGAGTGCGGTGCTGCGCACGCGCGCGATGATCTCGCTGTCGCGGCCCGACAGCGGCGTCAGCCTGGGCTTCGGCCTGGGCACCTTCGGCTCCGGCGTCGGCCTCGGCGTGGGCATGTCGACGCCGGTCAGCGGCGGGTCCAGCACGGTTGGCTACGCGGCCGAATCCAGCATCACCGACGTGCGCAGCGGCAAGCTGCTGTGGACCGGTCGCGCCACCACCGCGCCGTCGAAGGAACTGAACAAGCAGATGGCCGAACTCGCCACCACGCTGCTCGGCGGGGCGCAGAAGGCCGGCCTGTTCTGAACGGATGAAGCGCTTCGCGTGGACGCTGGCCGCCGCCTGCGGCTTGCTCGCGGGCTGTGCCGGCTATGACCCCGGCCCGCTGATGCCGGGCGCGACGCTGGCCGCCGTCACCGAGCGCATGGGCGCACCGACCGGCGAGTTCCCGTTGCCGGACGGCGGCAAGCGGCTCGAGTACGCCCGCGGCCCGATGGGCAAGCACACCTACATGCTCGACGTCGACGCGCAAGGGCGCCTGGGCGGCTGGCAGCAGGTGCTCACCGAGGCGCGCTTCAACGCCATCCTCGCCGGCACGCCGGGTTCGCAGGTGCTGTTCGATTTCGGCCGGCCGGCGCAGCGGCAGCACATCGGGCGCCAGCACCTCACGGTGTGGTCGTACCGCTACGAGAGCCCGTTCTGCCAATGGTTCCAGGTCAGCGTCGGCGATGATGACGGCAAGGTGGTCGAGACCGGCTACGGCATCGACCCGATGTGCGACTACAACGACCACGACAACGACGCCCGACCATGAGCGCTGCTTCCTCCATCACCCTGTATGGCATCCCCAACTGCGACACCGTCAAGAAGGCCCGCCAGTGGCTGGCCGGGCAGGGCGCGCAGGTGCAGTTCCACGATTTCAAGAAGGACGGCGTGCCCGACGCGCTGATCGACGGCTGGCTGCAGCAGGTCGGGTGGGAGACATTGCTGAACCGCAAGGGCAACACCTGGCGCGGGCTCGACGAGGCGGCCAAGGCCGGCGTGACGGACGCCGCGTCGGCGCGGGCGTTGATGCAGGCGCAGAGCAGCGTGATCAAGCGGCCCGTCGTGCGCTGGGCCGACGGCTCGGTGACCGTCGGCTTTTCAGAGCAAGTGTTCGCGCAAGCGCTCAAGAACGGTTGAACCCCGGATTGGCATCCGGGGTACCGCGTCAGGCCGCCAGCAACTGCCGCAACACGAACGGCAGGATCCCGCCGTGCTTGTAGTAGTCCACCTCGATCGGCGTGTCGATGCGCAGCGTCAGCTTCACGTCGTGCTGGCTGCCGTCCTTGCGCTTGATCACCAGCGTGGCCTCCTGCTGCGGCTTCAGCTCGGCGCCCAGCAGCACGTCGAACTCCTCGTCGCCCTGGATGCCCAGCGACTGCCATGAATCGCTGCCGCGGAACTGCAGTGGCAGCACGCCCATGCCCACCAGGTTGGCGCGGTGGATGCGCTCGTAGCTGCGCGCGACCACCGCCTTGATGCCCAGCAGCTGCGTCCCCTTGGCCGCCCAGTCGCGCGACGAGCCGGTGCCGTATTCCTCGCCGGCGAACACGATGGTCGGCGTGCCCTGGGCCATGTACTTCATCGCGGCGTCGTAGATGAACACCTTCTCGCCGCCGGGCTGGAACAGCGTCACGCCGCCTTCCTCGCGGCTGCCGTCGGCGCCGGCCGGGATCATCAGGTTCTTGATGCGCACGTTGGCGAAGGTACCGCGCACCATCACGTCGTGGTTGCCGCGGCGCGAGCCGTAGCTGTTGAAGTCGGCCTTCAGCACGCCGTTGTCCTTCAGCCACTTGCCGGCCGGCGAGGCTTCCTTGATGGAGCCGGCCGGCGAGATGTGGTCGGTCGTGATCGAGTCGCCGAACAGCCCCATCGCCCGCGCGCCCTTGACGCCCGAATCGGCCAGCGCCGGCGTCATGTGGAAGCCGTCGAAGAACGGCGGCTTGGCGATGTAGGTGCTGGCCGGCCAGGTGTAGACCTCGCCCTTCACGCCCTTGATCTGCTCCCACAGCTTGCCCGGCTTGCGGTCGATCTTCTCGTAGTTGTCGCGGTACGCGTCGGCGTTCATCGCGTGCTTCATCAGCTTGGCGATCTCGTCGGCCGTCGGCCAGATGTCGCCCAGGTAGATGTCGCGCCCGCCCTTGCCTTGGCCCACCGGTTCGGTCATCAGGTCGCGCACCGTCGTGCCGGCGATCGCATACGCCACCACCAGCGGCGGCGAAGCCAGGAAGTTGGCCTTCAGGTTCGGGTGGATGCGCGCCTCGAAGTTGCGGTTGCCCGACAGCACCGCGGCGCACACCAGGTCGTTCTTCGTGATCAGCTCGTTCAGCTCGGGCGTCAGGTCGCCGGCATTGCCGATGCAGGTGGTGCAGCCGTAGCCGGCCAGCGTGAAGCCGAGCTTGTCGAGGTAGGGCGACAGGCCGGTCTTGTCCAGGTACTCGGTGACGATGCGCGAGCCGGGCGCCAGCGAGGTCTTGATGTGCTTCGCCACGGTCAATCCGGCCTCCACCGCCTTCTTCGCCAGCAGGCCGGCGGCCAGCAGCACGGCCGGGTTCGAGGTGTTGGTGCACGAGGTGATGGCGGCGATCAGCACGTCGCCGTTGCGCACCTGCAGACCGTCCTTCGTGGTGAACACCTGGTGCAGCTTGTCGGCCGGCTGGTTGAAGCCGTTGGCCGCGGTCGGCTTGCTGAACAGCTCGGTGAACTCGCTCTTCATCTTGCCGAGCTCGATGCGGTCCTGCGGGCGCTTCGGGCCGGCCAGCGACGGCGTCACCGTCGACAGGTCGAGCGAGACCTCCTTCGAGTAGTGGATGTCGCCCGATTTCGGCACGCCGAACATCTTCTGCGCCTTGAAGTAGGCCTCGAAGGCGTCGATCTCGGCCTTGCTGCGGCCGGTGCCCTTGAAGTACTCGATGGTCTTCCCGTCGACCGGGAAGAAGCCCATGGTCGCGCCGTACTCGGGCGCCATGTTGGCGATGGTCGCGCGGTCCGGCAGCGCCAGCGTGCTGGTGCCTTCGCCGAAGAACTCGACGAACTTGCCGACCACCTTCTCGCGGCGCAGCAGTTCGGTCACGGTCAGCACCAGGTCGGTGGCCGTCACGCCCTCGCGCAGCTTGCCGGTGAGTTCCAGGCCGACCACGTCGGGCGTCAGGAAGTACACCGGCTGGCCCAGCATGCCGGCCTCGGCCTCGATGCCGCCGACACCCCAGCCGACCACGCCGATGCCGTTGATCATCGTCGTGTGGCTGTCGGTGCCGACCAGCGAATCGGGGTAGTACACGCCGTCCTTGCGGTGCACGCCGCGCGCCAGGTACTCCAGGTTCACCTGGTGCACGATGCCGAAGCCGGGGGGCACGACGCCGAAGGTGTCGAAGGCCTGCATGCCCCACTTCATGAACTCGTAGCGCTCGTTGTTGCGCTGGAACTCGAGCTTCATGTTCAGGTCGAGCGCGTTCTTGGTGCCGTAGTAGTCGACCATCACCGAGTGGTCGACCACCAGGTCCACCGGCACCAGCGGCTCGATGGTCTTCGGGTTCTTGCCCATCGCGGCGGCCACGCCGCGCATCGCGGCCAGGTCGGCCAGCAGCGGCACGCCGGTGAAGTCCTGCAGCACGACGCGGGCAACGGTGAACGGGATCTCGTCGACGCGGTCGGCGGTCGGCTGCCAGTTGGCCAGCTGGGCCACGTGCTCGGCCGTCACCTTGTTGCCGTCGCAGTTGCGCAGCACCGACTCGAGCACGATGCGGATCGAGATCGGCAGCTGGTTCACGTTCGGGTACGTCTTGGCCAGCTCCGGCAGCGAGAAATACTGCCCGGCGGCGGCCGAGCCGGTCTTCAGCGTCTTCAGCGTGGCGGCGAAGGCGTGGGCGGGGGTTTTCTTGGTGGTCTTGTCGACTTTGGCCATGGGAGCTCTCCGTAGGGGTCATCGCAGGGTCGGGGCGACCGATTGTGCCCTCGGGCGCCGCCGGAACCGTGACACGGCGCACGAAAACCCCACATCGCCGGCCGGAGGCGGGCGGCGAAGTGGGCCGGATTTGCCATCCTATTGATCCGACCGTGGCCAGCCCGTCCTGCCCACAATGGGGCGGGCCCGTTTGCTGCCCACCCTTCGCCCACTCCTGCCCGCCACCGATGGACACACGCCCCGCCACGCCCGCCGCCCCGGCCCATGCCGCCGAGGTGGAGCGCGAAATCGCGCACGCCCGGTCGGGCGGGATGCAGCTCAACGAGCTGCTCGAACGGGCCCAGCAGCTGAACCAGCGCGGCCTGGGGGCCGCCTCGGCCGAGCTGTACGAGCAGTGGATCGCCAACACCGAATCGCCGTTCCGCCACGTCGCCTGCTTCAACTGGGGCACCGTGCTGGGGGCGCTGAACCGCCATGCCGAGGCCGAGCAGGCCTACCGCCGCGCGCTCGCCTTCCACCCCGCATTCCCGCAGGCCCGGCTCAACCTGGGCCACCAGCTCGAGCACCTGGGCCGCCCGGACGAGGCGCTGGCCGAGTGGCAGGCCGTCGTCGCCGCCACCGCCGTCAACCCGGTGGCGCTGATGGACATCCGGCTGCACGCGCTGAACAACCTGGCGCGCCTGCTGGAGATGCAGCGCCGCTTCGACGAGGCCGAGGCCTGCATGGTGACCAGCCTGGAGCTGAAGGCCGACCAGTCCGACGTGCTGCAGCACTACGTGCACATCCGCCAGAAGCAATGCGAATGGCCGGCCCACCAGGCGGTCGGCGAGGTCACGCCGAACCAGCTGCTGGTCGGCACCTCGCCGCTGGCGACGCTGGGGCTGAGCGACGACCCGGCGCTGCAGCTGATGGCCGCCCAGCGCTTCGTGCACACCCGCGTGCCCAAGCCGCCGGCCGTGGCGCTGCACGCCGCCCAACCGCCGCGCACCGGGCGCATCAAGGTGGGCTACCTGTCGGGCGACCTGTGCATGCACGCGGTCGGCCTGCTGACCGCCGAGTTGCTCGAGCTGCACGACCGCAGCCGCTTCGAGGTGCACGGCTTCTGCTGGTCGCGCGAGGACGGCACGCCGCTGCGCCAGCGCCTGCGCAAGGCCATGGACGTGTACGTGCCGCTGGCCGGCGTCGACGATGCGACCGCCGCCCAGCTGATCGCCCGCCACGGCATCGACGTGCTGGTCGACCTGCAAGGCATCACCAACGGCGCCCGCCCGGCGATCCTCGGCTACCGCGCCGCGCCGGTGCAGGTCAGCTACCTCGGGCTGCCGGCCACGTCGGCGCTGCCGGGCGTCGACTGGATCCTGGCCGACCGCTACGTGATGCCGCCCGAGCAACTGCCGTACATGACGGAGAAGCCGCTGTATGTGCCGCACTGCTACCAGGTCAGCGACCGCCAGCGCGAGGTGGCGCCCACGCCCACGCGCGCGCAGTACGGCCTGCCGGACGACGCCTTCGTGTTCTGCTCGTTCAACAACAATCACAAGTTCACCGAGCCGGTGTTCACCGGCTGGATGCGCATGCTGCAGCAGGTGGACCGCAGCGTGCTGTGGCTGCTGGCCGACAACGACTGGGCGCGCGAGAACATGCTGCGCCAGGCCGATGCGCACGGCATCGCCCGCGAGCGCGTGGTGTTCGCGCCGCGCGTCACGCCGCCCGAGTACCTGGCGCGCTTCCAGCTCGCCGACCTGTTCCTCGACACGTTCCCCTACAACGCCGGCACCACCGCCAGCGACGCGCTGTGGATGGGGCTGCCGATCCTGACGCTGTCGGGCCGCACCTACATCTCGCGCATGGCCGGCAGCCTGCTGACCAGCGTCGGCCTGCCCGACCTGATCACCGGCTCGATCGCCGACTACGAACGCCTGGGTGTGCAACTGGGCCGCAACCCGGCGCGCATCGCGTCGTACAAGCGCTACCTGGCCGAGCACGGCCGGCAGTCGCGGCTGTTCGACGTGCCGGGCCTGGTGCGCGACATCGAGGCCGGGTTCGAGCGCCTCGCGCTCGCGCACCGCAGCTGAGCCGCCTGACCGCTGCCCATGGACCGCCAGGAGCCCTTCATCCAGCCGGACGCTGCCAGCGCGGCAGCCGTGCCGCCGGACGACGCGCTGCTGCAGTCGATGGTGTGGCTGACGCGCCACCACGGGCGCGAGCGCTCGGCCGCGTCGCTGCTGACCGGCATGCCGCTGTCCGGCCCGCTGGGCCCCGACCAGGCGGTGCGCGTGATGCGCGAGGCCGGCTTCAACGCCGGGCTGGTGCAGCGCAAGATCTCCGAGATCCATGCGCTGCTGCTGCCGGCGGTGCTGCTGCTGCGCAACGGCGATGCCTGCATCGTCGTCAAGCGGCTCGGCCCCGAGTCCTACGACGTCGTGATGCCGGGCCCCGAATCGCACAGCTGCAAGGCCACCGAGGCCGWGCTGGCCGGCGAATACACCGGCATCGCCTTCGTCGCGTCGCCGCGGCTGCAGGCGCCCGGCCCGGAAGCGAACGAGGCGCTGCGCGACCCGAACAGCCACTGGCTGTGGGGCACGATGCGGCGCTTCCTGCCGTACTACCGCTCGTCGCTGCTGGCCGCGATGCTCAGCAACCTGCTGATGATGGTGACCGGCATCGTCACCTCGGTGGTCTACGACAAGGTGATTCCGCACCAGGCCTTGGTCACGCTGTGGGCGCTGGCCACCGGCGCCGCGCTGGCGCTGGTGTTCGACCTGGTGGCGCGCCAGCTGCGCACCCACCTGATCGACGCGGCCGGCAAGAAGGCCGACCTGATCATCGGCTCGCTGCTGTTCCGCCAGACGCTGGGCGTGCGCATGGAGCACCGGCCGGCCTCGGCCGGCTCGTACGCGCACCACCTGGCGCAGATCGAGCTGGTGCGCGAGTTCTTCGCCGGCGCGACGCTGTCGGCCGTCAGCGACCTGCCGTTCATCGTGCTGTTCGTCGCGATGACCTTCATCGTCGGAGGGCCGCTGGGCTGGGTGCTGGTGCTGGCGATCCCGCTGATCCTCGGGCTGGCCTGGGCCATCCAGAGCTCGCTGCGCCGCTCGATGGCGGCCAACATGCACTTCCACGCCGACCTGCAGGGCGTGCTGGTCGAGGCCGTCGAAGGCCTGGAAGACCTGAAGGCCGCCGGCGCGCAAGGCCAGTTCCTGCGCCGCTACGAAGACGCGACCGCCGCCGCCGCCGATTCGGCGCTGCGCGCGCGTGCGCTGTCGGGACTGACCAGCAACATCTCGGCCGCGATGCAGCAGGCCATCACGCTGGCGATGCTGGTGTGGGGCGTGTACCTGATCAAGGACGGCGTGGTCAGCGGCGGCGCGCTGATCGGTGCGGTGATGTTCGCCGGCCGCGCGATCGCGCCGCTGGGCAGCGTGGTCAGCCTGGCCACCCGCTACCAGGGTGCGCGCGCCGCGATGGCGGCGCTGGACCAGATGATGTCGCTGCCGGTCGAGCGCGAGAGCGGCAAGACCTACATCGCCAACCACCGCATCACCGGCAAGCTGGGCTTGCACGAGCTGAGCTTCGCCTACCCGGCCACCGGCGGCGACGGTGCGCCCAAGGTGCTGAAGGGCATCAACCTCAAGTTCGAGCCGGGCGAGCGCGTCGTGATCCTCGGGCGCATCGGCAGCGGCAAGTCGACCATCCTGCGCCTGCTGGCGGGCCTCTACCAGCCGACCGAAGGCATGGTCGAGGCCGACGGCATCGACCTGCGGCAGATCGACCCGGCGGATTTCCGTGCGCGGGTCGGCTTCGTCTCGCAGGAGCCGCGGCTCTTCAACGGCACGCTGCGCGAGAACGTGATGCTGGGCCGTGCGACGGTCGACCCGGCGCGGCTGGCCGAGGTGGCCAAGGTGACGGGCCTGGACCGCGTGATCGCCTCGCACCCGCAGGGCTGGGAGCTGGCGGTCGGCGAGATGGGCGGGCTGCTGTCGGGCGGGCAGCGCCAGCTGGTGGCGCTGGCGCGGTGCCTCGCGACGCAGCCGCAGATCCTGCTGATGGACGAGCCGACCAGCTCGATGGATGCGCAGTCGGAGGTGATGTTCCTGCGCCAGCTGAACGAGGCGGCCGGCAAGCGTACGCTGATCATGGTGACGCATCGCCCGGMGGTGCTCGAGCTGGCGCAGCGCGTGATCGTCGTCGATGGCGGCAAGATCGTGCTCGACGGGCCGAAGGCGCAGGTGCTGGCGGCCTTGTCCGGCGCCAAGCCGGCGGCCACGGCCACGCCGGAAGGGAGCGGGCCGAGCAACCTGCACCTGCATCCCGCGTCGCAGCCGGTCCAGCGTGAGGCGGCCGTCTGACCATGTTCGGCAGGAAGAAACCCCAGGCCGAGCTGAAGACCGGCGACGCCAAGTTCCTGAGCGACGTCCGCGCCGCGCAGGTGATGGACGACATGTCGCGCGCCACCTGGACGTTGTACCTGATGGCGATCGCGGTGATCGTGGCGATCGCCTGGTCGGCGACGGCGCGGGTCGACGAGATCACGCGTGCCGACGGCCGCGTCGTGCCCGACGGCAAGGAGCAGGTGATCGCCAGCCTGGAGGGCGGCATCTTGCGCGAGCTCTACGTGCGCGAAGGCATGCAGGTCCAGGAGGGCCAGGACCTGGCGCAGCTGGACCCGACGCGTTTCGAGGCGCAGCAGAACGAGGCCCAGGTCAAGCGCATCGCGCTGCGCGGCACGATCACGCGGCTGACGGCCGAGGCCTACGGGCGCGCGCTGCAGTTCCCGGCCGACGTGGCCAAGGTCGAGAGCGTGGTCGAGGCCGAGACCGATGCCTACAACGCGCGCAAGCGCGGCCTGGACGAGGCGGTGCGCTCGAACGGCCGCAGCATCGAGCTGGTGATGAAGGAGCTCGGCGTCTCGGAGGCGATGGCCGCCAAGGGGCTGATGTCCGACGTCGAGGTGATGCGGCTGCGCCGCCAGGTCAACGACCTGCACCTGCAGTCGCAGGAGCGCGTCAACCGCTTCCGCCAGGATGCGAGCACCGAACTCGTGCGCGCGCAGACCGACCTGGCGCAGATCGACGAGCAGTTGGCCGGCCGGCAGGACGTGCTGCGCCGCACGGTGCTGAAGTCGCCGGTGCGCGGGCTGGTCAAGAACATCCGCTCGGTGACGGTGGGCGGCGTCGTGAGCCCGGGGGCCGCGATGATGGAGATCGTGCCGATCACGTCGCGCGTGCTGATCGAGGCGCGCGTCAAGCCGTCGGAGATCGGCTTCCTGCGCGTCGGGCAGACGGCGGAGATCAAGCTCGCCGCGTACGACTACACCACCTATGGCGGGCTGCACGGCAAGATCGAGTACATCAGCCCCGATGCGCTGGGCGACACCGACAAGAGCGCCGCTCAGGACCAGACCTACTACCGCGTGATGCTGCGCACCGACCGGTCGACGCTGCGCGAGCGGGGCAAGCCGTTGACGGTGTTGCCGGGGATGACCGGGTCGGTCGAGGTGCGCACGGGGGAGCGCTCGGTGTTGAGCTTCCTGCTGCGGCCGATGTTGAAATCGAAAGAGGCGTTCCGCGAACGTTGAAACCCTTCATCTTTCGCGCAGCGCTTCGTCCAGGTGCCCCATCGCGGGCGACAGCACGTAGTCGATCACCCGCCGCGTCCCGATCTTCACTTCGGCCGACACCGCCATGCCGGCCACGAGCCCGAACGTCACGCCCTCCACCTCCAGCGTCGTCTTCGCCAGCCGCACCCGCGCCGAATAGACCAGCCCGCGCTTGTCATCGCTGATCGCATCGCGCGACACCGACGCGATCCGCCCCTGCAGCGTGCCATAGCGCGTGAACGGATAGGTCTGCACCTTCACGATCACTGGCTGCCCCGTCCGCACGAAGCCGATGTCGGCGTTGTCGACCAGCACCTCGACTTCGAGCGGCGTGTCGTCGGGCACCACCCGCAGCAGCGGCTGCGCCGGCGTCACGACGCCACCGACGGTCTGCACCGCCAGCTGTTGCACCGTGCCGCTCACCGGCGCCACCAGCCGCAGCGCCGCGCGGCGCGCCTCGGCCTTGCGCAGGTCCTGCTCGATCGCGGCCGCCTTCTGCTGCGCGGTGGCGATGGCATCGAGCGCGCCGCGCCGCGCCGCGCCTCGGCGATCGCCTGGCTGCGCTGCCGGCGCGATTGCTCCAGGCCGGCGCGCGTCTGCTCGAGGCGGCTGGCCTGCGCGGCCAGGTCGGCCTCCTGCTCGATGCGCGCCTGTTCGCTCTCGAGGTAGCCGTGGCGCGAGATGAAGTTGCGGTCCGCCAGGTCCTTCAGGTCGCTTGCGCGCTGGCGGGCCAGCGGCACCGTCTGCTCCAGCTTGCGCAGCGTCTCGGCCGTCGCGCGGGCGGCGGCCTCGCGTTCGTCGATGTCGGCCTCCAGCCGCGCCAGGCGCGCGCGGTGCTCGGCCAGCTGGCCGGCGAGCAGCCGCCGCGCCTCG
>NZ_JBFUEB010000033.1:0-58120 GCF_056404395.1 Rhizobacter sp. P2_D12
CCGCGACACCGCGGCGCGGGCCGCTGCGCGTGCTGCGGCTGGCCGATGCGCCGCCGGCCGCGGCCCACGCCGATCTGCCGGCACTCGACAGCGAGGCGGTGTCGCTGCACACCGTGCTGCAGGCCTCGCTGACGCCGGAGCGCGCGGCCGAGCTGCTGGCCGCGCACGAGCTGGTGCGGCTCGACGCCGGCGTGCCGTTGGGCCTGCTGGCGACGGCCGACTGGCTGCGGCCGCCCAAGCTCTTCGTCGTCGAGCACGGGCCGGCGCTGCGGATCGCCGAACTGGCGCAGCGCCTGGCCGGCCTCGGGGCCGGCCTGCTGGCCGCCCCGCGCATCGGCGACGAAGCCTGGTTCGAYGCGCTGTGCACGCGGCTCGCCGACGGCCTGCCGGTGGCCGAGGCGGTGCGACTGACGCGCGCCGACCGCGGCGCGCCGTGGCTGCAACTRCATGGCGAGGGCGAGGCGGTGCTGGTGCTGCCCGATGCGCGCGCGTCGGCCGGCAACGATGCGCGCCAGGTCACCTCGCTGTCCTTCGATTTCGTCGATTCCACCGGCTGGCTGCAGCGCCTGGGCAGCGAGCGCTATGCCAGCCTGCTGGCCGAGTTCCACCAGCGCTGCATCGCGCAGATCGAGCGCCACGGCGGCGTGGCCGACGACCCGCAGGGCGACGACGGCGTGATGTCGTACTTCGGCTACCCGGCGGCCAGCGAGCGCAGCGCCGAGCAGGCAGTGGCCGCCGGGCTGGCCATCGTCGAGGCGGTGGCCGGCATGTCGACGCCGGTGCAGGTGCGCATCGGCATCGCCACCGGCCGCGTCGCGGTGATGGGCGGACAGCCGGTGGGCGTGTCGATCCACCTGGCGGCGCGGCTGCAGGGCCGGGCCGAGCCCGGCACGGTGCTGGTCTCGGCGCTGACGCAGGCGCTGGTGCAGCACCGCTTCGCGCTGCAGCCGCTGGACGGGTTGTTGAACCTGAAGGGCATCGACGGCGAGCAGCAGGCCGGCATCGTGCTGCACGACCGCAGCGGGCACCGGCTGGATGYGCTGCCGCGGCTCACGCCCTTCGTCGGCCGCGAGCTGGAACTGGCGGCGCTGGTGCGCCACTGGGAGGCGCTGCAGGCCGGCCAGGCGCGCGTGGTGCAGCTGAAGGGCGAGGCCGGCATCGGCAAATCGCGCCTGGTGCGCGAGTTCCGCCGCTGGCTGAAGGCGCGCGGCGTGGCCTCGTTCGAATGCCGCTGCCTGCCCGACCATGCTGGCAGCGCCTTCCATGCGCTGACCGACGCGCTGCAGCACTGGCTCGGCTTCCGCGACGAGGACGACGCGGCCGCCCGCCGCCGCAAGATCGCCGACGGCCTGCCGCAGGGCATGGACGCACAGCAGGCGGTCCCTGTGCTGGCCGCGCTGCTGTCGTTGCCCGGCGATCCGCTGGACGGCACCCCCGAGCGGCTGCGCGAGCGCACGCTGGCGACGCTGATCGAATGGTTCCAGCGCGCGGCGCGCCATGCGCCGGCCTGCCTGGTGGTCGAGGACCTGCACTGGGCCGACCCGTCGACGCGCGAGTTCCTGAACCGGCTGGTGGCCGGCGGCGACGGCATGCCGCTGATGATCCTGCTGACCCAGCGTGCGGGCGGCGACGGCGCCGGTGGCGACTGGCTGCCGGGCCGGGTGCACCAGACCCTCGAGCTGCACGGCCTGCGCGCGGACGAGGCGCGCCGGCTCGTCAAGCAGGCCTGCGGCGATGCGCTGCTGCCGGCCAGCGTGGTGCGGCTGCTGGCCGGGCGCGCCGACGGCGTGCCGCTGTTCCTCGAAGAGTCGGCGCGCATGGCGGTGGAGCAGGGCGCGGCGCTGGACGAGACGCTGCCGCAGGTGCTCGACGTGCCGGGCAGCCTGCAGGACCTGCTGATGGCGCGGCTGGACCGGCTGGGCCCGGCGCGCGCGATCGCGCAGTTCGGCGCGGTGCTGGGGCGCGAGTTCCCGGTCGGCCTGCTGGAACAGGTGCTGGCGCATGGCGGGCGGCCGGTGACGCCGGCCGAGCTGGCGGCGCAACTCGACCTGATCGAGCAGTCGGGCCTGCTGGCGAGCGTCGGCGGCCCCGGCGAGCGCCGTTGCGCCTTCAAGCATGCGCTGGTGCGCGACATCGCCTACCAGTCGCTGTGGACCAGCGACCGGCAGCAGGTGCACCGCGCGGTGGCGGCGGTGCTGCGCGCCTCGTGGCCCGAGCTTGCGCTGCGCCAGCCCGAGCTGCTGGCACATCACCAGACCGAAGCCGGCCTGGATGCCGAGGCGCTGGTGCAATGGGAGGTGGCGGCGCGGCGGGCCGCGTCGCGCTCGGCGCACGACGAGGCCATCCAGCACCTGCAGCGCGCGCTGGCGCTGCTGGGCGGGCAGCCCGAGGGGCGCGAGCGCAGCGGCACCGAGCTGCGGCTGCAGCTGCTGCTGGCCTCGCGCTTCATCGCCACCGAAGGCTACGGCGCCGAGCGCGTCGAGCGCGCGTATGCGCGTGCCGAGCAGCTGGGCGACGAGCTGGCCGATCCGGTGGCGCGGCTGAAGGCCCAGCTCGGGCTGGAGGGCTGCCATTTCATGCGCGGCGATTTCGCGCGGGCGCACGAGATCGCGCGGCGTGCTTCGGCGATGGCCGAGCAGGTGGGCGACCCGATGGCGCAGCTGCAGGTCAATTGGGCGATCGCCAACATCCTGTTCCACGAGGGCCATGCGGTGGCCGCCGTGCAGCGCATGGACGACTGCCTCGCGGTCTACCGCCCCGAGCACCACCGGCGCGCCGCGGTGCAGGACCCGGGCGTGATGTGCCTGTGCTATTCGGCCTGGGGGCAGTGGGAGCTGGGGTACCCGGACGACGCGATGGCGCGCATCGGCCGCGTGCTCGAGCTGTCGCGCGTGCTCGACCACAAGTTCAGCCTCGGCGAGGCCTGGGGTTTCGCGGCCAACGTGCACCGCTACCGCGGCGAGTACGAGCCGGCGCTGGCCTGTGCCGAGCAGGCGATCGCGATCTGCGAGGAAGGCGGTTTCGCGGTGTGGCTGGCGCATGCGCACGTGATGCGCGGCTGGCTGCGTTGCGAGCGCGGCCAGCATGCCGAGGGCATCGCCGAGATGCACGAAGGGCTGGCGCTGTGGCAGCGCAGCGGCGCCATCGTGACGCGGCCGCTCTACCTGACGCTGCTGGCCGAGGGCCTGGCGCGCAGCGGCGACCTGGTGCAGGCCTTGTCGCGCCTGGACGAGGCGATGGCCATCGTGCAGGGGCATGGCGAGCGCTACTTCGAGGCCGAGCTGCGGCGCCTGGTGGCCGAGCTGGCGCTGCAGCGCGACGGTGTCGAGGATCCGGCGGCCCGCGCCGCGGCGGCGCAGGGCCTGCAGGCCGCGCATGCGCTGGCGATGCAGCAGCACAAGCGCGGCTTCGCGCTGCGCAGCGCCACCAGCCTGGCACGGCTGTGGCATGAGGACGGGCGCATGCGCGATGCGCTGGGCGTGCTGAAGCCGGCACTGGGCTGGTTCACCGAAGGCCTGCAGACGCGCGACGTGCTGCAGGCGAGGGCGTTGTTGCGGACGATGAGCTGATGCGGCGACGCGCAGGAGGGTGGCGATGACGACGAACAGGAAGTTCCGGCCGGGCCAGGTCGATCTGGACGCGTACTTCGACCCGGAGGTCTCGGACTACGTACGCAATCGCAGGTTGTTCGACTGGCTCTCCGACTGGCACAACCACCGGCCTGACGATCCTGCCAGCCTGCCTGCCCAGCGCGATGCGCTGTTCGCCGGCCTGCTGCGGCGGCCCCGGCTCGATGGCGTGCTGACCTTCCCGAGCCGCGCGATCCGCCACCCGGGCGAGTACGAGCCCGAGGACAGCCTCGGGCGGCGCGATCCCGCGTCCGGCCACAAGGAGGTGCACCTGCTGCTGCGCGCCGAGGACATCGCCGAGGTGCTGGCCAACGGCACGCACTTCAGCAACGAGCCGTACAACAAGCTCGGCTCCGGCAGCTTCCTGCTCGGCCTGGACGACCCGGTCCTGCGCGACCGGCAGCGCCAGGCCGCCGCCGCCGCGTTGCACTACGACCCGCTGGTCGTTTCGCAGCTCGCCGAGCTGGCGGTCGACGAGGCCTCGCCGATCTCGCTGCGCGCACCGTACTTCGACCTGGCCGAGCTGGCCGAGCAGGCGGCGCTGCGCTTCTGCAGTCGCCTGTTCGGCTTCGCGACCAGCGACTACCCGCTGCTGGAAGGCGGGCTGCGGCTGGCGTACCTGGCATTGACGCACCAGATCCTCGGCCGGCATTTCGCCAGCGACCCGGTCACGCTGGCGAAGGCGCGCGATGCGATGGGCTTGCTGTTCGCCCGCTCGTGTGCGCTGATCGACGAATACCAGCGTGATCCGACCGACGACCCGAAGAACCTGCCGACCGGCGTCGACCTGCGGACCGACGTGGTGCCCGGCTTCGAGCCGGCGATGCGCAAGCTGGCACGCCACCCGGGCGACTTGAGCGGCGAGGAACTGGGCGTGGTCGTGGTCGGCGTGATGGCCGGCGTGGTCGGCAACGTGCAGGCGGCGGTGTGCTCGGCCTTGCACGAGTTCTTCCGCAACCGGCTGGTCGAGCCGCTGCGCGACCTGGTGCGCGCGTCCGGCCGGCCGCAGGACCTGCTGTGGCCGTGGATCGCCGAGGCCTTGCGCCTGAACCCGCCGGCCGCCTACCTGCCGCGCCGCGTGAAGCAGACGATCACCTTGCGCGGCGGTGCCACCTTGAAGGAGGGCAACGAATGCGTGCTCGCGATCGTGGCGGCGCTGCGTGCGAAGGGCAGCGCATTCGTGGGGTCGTTCGACGAGAAGGGCCAGGTCAGGGTCGCGCCACCGGCCGAGGCCGATCCGCTGATCTTCGGGCTGGACGGCGGCTCGTCGCCGCATGGCCTGCATGCCTGCATCGGCAACCTGCTGGCCAGGCCGCTGATCGGCGCCATCGTGCGCCGCGTGCTGCTGTTGCGCGGTCTCGCGGAAGCGATCGACCCGGAGGACGGCACGGTGGCCGGTCTGGAGCGCCGCTGGGGCTTCACCTGCAACCGCTACCCGCTGAGCTGCCGGCTCGACCGGCAGCATGCGCTGAACGTGTCGATGCGGGTGAAGGCGCCGATTGCCGAGCATGCCGAGAAGCTGAAGGCCGTGATCCGCGCCGGTGCGCCACGCATCGAGTGGGCCTTGCGCGAATCGCGCCACATCCACTTCGCGTGGTTCGAGTTCATCGAGAACGACAACCGGCTGGTGCTGCACACGGTGTATGACGGCCTGTTCGAGTCCTACATCGAGCACTTCGCGTTGGCCGTCGGCGAGCTGTTCGACAAGATCTTCGAGCACGTCGAGGATGCGCCGCCGATGCCGGTCGACAAGTACCCGGGGGCGTTCCTGGAGTTGATCCGCCGCAACGACCGGCCGGTGGCGGCGGGGTATTTCTTCAGCGCCTATCCGGAGGTCGAAACGGCGGCCATCCGGCGCGCGTTCGGGGTGGCGCCATGACGGCCGCGGCAGGCCCTGCCCGGAAGCCGCGCGTCGATCGACTGGACCATGTGCAGCGTATCGTGCTGCGGGCCCCGAAGCACACGAAGGTGCTGCACCTGCTGCTGCGGTTTCGCGCAGCGGGCTCGCCGGCGCGCAGCTTCCTGTCCGCGCTGAAGGACCGGCTGGCGTACCGGCCGAGCCGGCGCGACGACCTTCCTGCGCAGTTGAGCCTGGGCCTCAGCTACCGCGGACTGGAGGCCTTGGAGTTGCCGTTTCACGTGCGGCTGGTGCTGCAGAAGCTGGCGCCGTCGTTCTTCCTCGGCGCGCCGGTGCAGGCCGCGACGCGCGTGGGCGACACCGGTGCCAGCGCATCCCCCCACTGGGATGCGGCGTTCCAGCTGGAAGCGCTGCATGCGGTGGTCAGCCTGCACCACGGCAACGACGAGGCCGCGCAACAGGTGACGACGTACGTGCGGCAACTGGCGGCCCAGTACCAGGTGGACGTGGCGGATCCCCTGTGCGGCGAGCACATCGAGGTGGCGGGGACAGGGGACAAGCCGGAACGCTGGGTGCATTTCGGGTACAGGGACGGCCTGTCGCAGCTGCGCATCGCCGGCTGGTCGCACGACCCGTCGGCCGAGCATGACAAGGGGCGCGTGTTGCCGATCTCCGTTCATGGCGCGGGGGAGTTCCTGCTCGGCCATCCCGACGACGCGGGCGCGGTGCCATGGGCACTGGCGACGCAGCCCGGGCCGGTGCGCGAGTTCTTCCATGATGCGAGCTTCGGCGTGCTGCGGCAGATGGAGCAGGACGAGCCGGCGTTCCGCGCGTATGTCGCGCAGCAGGCCGCAACCTTGCGCGATGGCCAGGGCAAGCCGATGCCCACCCATGCAGCGCAGCAACTGGTGCAGGCCAAGCTGTGTGGGCGCTTCCCGGACGGACATCGCATCGACCCGCTGACGCAGCAGCCGCTCGACGGCCTGCCGACGCACGACTTCGACTACGCCAATGACCGCGACGGCAGGGGGTGTCCGTTTGGTGCGCACATGCGGCGCATGAACCCGCGCGGCGGCGACATTGCGCACAACCGGCGCCGCCGGCCGCTGATCCGCCGCGGCACGCCCTATGGCGCCGTGTGGCAGGCGGGCGAGGATCCGGGCATCAGCCGCGGCCTGCTGGGCCTGTTCTTCTGCAGCAGCATCGAAAACCAGTTCGAGCACCTGCTGGGCGAATGGGCCGACCGGGTGCCGATGGGCAGTGCCGACACCGGCAACGCCAAGGACCCGCTGGCCGCGCATCACGAGAACGCCGCGGCCCGGCTGGACCTGCCGGGCGCACCGGGCAACGTGAAGGCCGTCGCCGGCTTGGCGCCCTTCGTCCGCACGCGCGGCATGGCCTACCTGTTCTATCCCACGATGAAGGGCATCGCGCAGCTGGTCACCGAGGACAACGGACAAGGGTGGCTCGACACGGTGGATCGGGAACGGTTCGAATGAGGGAGCCGATCTACTCGGGCGAAGACCTTGTCGAGGTGCCGGAGCCGCTGACCGAGCGTCCGCCGCCGGACCGCTTCTGCGACCTGGTGCTGACCGGCGGCGTCGCGAGCGGCGTCGTCTACCCATGGGCGATCCTGGAGATCGCGCGCGCCTTCCGCTTCAAGAACATCGGCGGTACCTCGGTGGGCGCGATGGCGGCGGCACTGGCCGCGGCGGCGGAATACGGCCGGCGCAACGGCGACGACCGGGGCTTCGAGGTGTTGCGGCGCGCGCCGGGCGACCTGGCGAAACCGGGGCCGCGCGGGCTGCGCACGACGATGCTGTCGCTGTTCCAGCCGACGCCGCGCGGGCAGCGGCTGTTCGACCTGTTCGTCGGGGCGGTGGACATCTATGGCGAGGCGCGCCGCAGCCGCGTGCCGCGCTGGCTGCGCGTGCTGTGGCCGGTCTTGCGCAGCTACCGCAATCCGGCGGCGTGGGGGGCTTTCGCCGGCCTCGTCATTGCGGCGCTGTTCGCCGCAACTCCGCCGCACAGCTGGGGCAGCCTGCTGGGTTTTCTGCTCGCGATCCCGATCGGCAGCCTGGTCGCGCTCGGCTGGTTCGGCCTGCGACGCGACCTGATCGACGGCCTGGTGGAGAACGACCTCGGCCTGTGCCGCGGCAAGACGCAGCCGGGACGCGACCCGAAGACGGATCCGGGCCTCGTCGAATGGCTGGACAAGGGCATCCAGCTGGCCGCCGGTCTCGGGCGCGAGGAGGCTCCGCTCACGTTCCGCGACCTGTGGTCGGCGCCGGCCGCACCGGGGGCGCCCAGCGTGCCGGTCGGCGATGGCGACGATCGCCGCCGGCGCTCGATCAACCTGGAGATGATCACGACCAACGTGACGCACGGCCGGCCGTACCGGCTGCCGCTGCAGGAGGAGACCGATCGCCTGTATTTCCGGCGCGAGGCGCTGGCGCTGTTCTTTCCCGAGCGGGTGATGGACGCGATGATGAAGGCGGCGCGTCCGTACGAACCCGCGAGCGAATTCGATCCGCCGGCCGGGCGCGACACCGAGGGCCTGTTCGAGCTGCCGCGGGGCGAGCTGCCGGTCGTGGTCGCGGCACGGCTGAGCCTGAGCTTTCCGCTGCTGTTCTCGGCGGTGCCGCTGTGGGCGGTCGACCACGAGATGCCGAAGAAGACGCGTCGGCTGAAGCGCTGCTGGTTCTCGGACGGCGGGCTGTGCTCGAACTTCCCGATCCACCTGTTCGATGCGGCCGTGCCGCGCTGGCCGACCTTCGGGCTGTGGCTGGGCCAGCGCAACCCGTTCCGCCGCAGCGTGTTCGTGTGGCTGCCCGAGACGCACCTGCAGGGCAGCCGCGACAGCTGGCAGCGCTTCGACCCCGAGGACCCGGGCACGCGGGTGCAGGCACGCGAGCGGGTCGGCAAGCCGCTGGGCTTTCTCGCCGGTTTCCTGCTGGCGGCCGGCCTCACCGCGAAGGACTGGCAGGACCGCAGCGCGATGCGCCTGGCGACCGCCCGCAACCGCGTCGCGCGGCTCGCGCTGCGGCCCGGCGAGGGCGAGCTGCACATCGGCATGCCGCGCAAGCGCATCCTGCGCATGGCCCGGCGCTACGGCACGGCCAGCGGGCGCCTGTTCGTCGAGAGGTATGCCGACGCGCCGGGGCAGGGGGCGACGCCCGCGTGGCGCGAGCAGCGCTGGGTGCGGCTGCAGGCGCTGCTGGCGGGATTGCGGGGTTGGCTGAAAGGTGCGGCGGCTGCCGCGGCGAGCCAGGCGCACACGGTGCCGCTGCGGCAGGCGATCGACGACAGCACGCAGGCGCAGCCCTTGCGCGGCGATGACGCCGGCGCGCGGCGGCTTCACGACGACGAGGCTGCACAGTTGCAGGCGTTGCTGGAGGGAGTCGAGGCGCTGGAGGCCACGTTCCGCGCGAACGACGAGGAGCAGCCTTACAAGCCGGTGCCGGCGTCGGAAGTGCGGCTGCGCACGCCGGTGTGAGCAAGTCGCTGTCAGACGACAACTTCCAAACCGCGCTTGCGCACCAGATGCAACAGCTTGAGGGCGGTGCCCGTCGGCTTCTTCTGGCCGATCTCCCATTTCTGGACCGTGGAGAGACTCGTGTTCAGCAGCCGGGCAAAGACCGCCTGGCTGACCCGCGTGCTTTCGCGGATGTGCTTGATCTGTGCAGGCTCGAGCGGCTCCACCGGTGGCAGGCGCAACTGCTCGAATTCGCGCAGCGTGACTTGGTCCATCACGCCCGCCTTGTGCAGGCCCTTGGCCGTGTCCTGGACGGCTTCAAGGATTGGTGATTTCGTCTTTCGCATCGCAATCTACCTCCATCAGTTCACCGGCACGTTGTGCCTTGCTCATCCCCTGCGGTGTCAATGACAGCAGGTGCGCTGCCAACTTCTTCAAGGCCTCAGCTTCATCCTCGTCGATGTTGCTGCGCTCGCTCTTCGGGAAGCCGAACACGAAGACCCAACGATTCCCCTTGTTCGTCGCGACCAACGTGCGAAAGCTGCCACTCTTCCCTTGTCCTTGCCGCGCGATCCGCTTCTTGAACAGGCCGCCACCCAGATCAGCGTCATACAGCCCTTCCGACATCTCGCGGACAGCAGCGCAGAGGCTCGGCGTGGTCAATCCTTGTTTGCGCCCCCCACCGGTCGAACCACCGGGTCTTGTAGATCGACATCCCAGTTTCCTTGGTCTAATGTATAGCACTTAGTGCTATGATTCTGCAAACTGCGTTTCCCTGATTCACGGGTCGAGCAGTAGAGCAATCGCACGGTCTCTTGGACAACGGTGCATCTGTCCCCTCCGCTGTGAGAATGCGCGGATGCCATCCCCGTCCCAGGCGCCCATCGCCATCCCGCTGCGCCCGCGCCTGACCCTGCAGACCCTGACCCGCGGCGACGGCCTGCTCGGCATGCGCGGGGCCAACGGCTTCGGCCCGCGCAGCCAGAAGCTCAGCGTCGCGCGCATCGAGTGGACCTACGAGGCCGCGCCCGGCCTGCGCTGGGAGACGCCGGCGCCGACCAGCGTGCTCGGCAAGCGACCGTCGCCCACCGAGCTGCTGCGCGGCGCGTGGAACGAGCGCGTCGTGCTCGAACGCGACCTGGCCGGCGAGGCCGATGCGATGGACCTGCTGTGGTCCACCGGCCTGCGCCCGCTGCCGATGCGGGCGCTGCAATGGCGCAGCCCGGAGATTGCCGAAGGCCAGCCGCAGCTGTGGTCGCTGCCCGAGGAAGTGCAGTTCGGCGACTTCTGGCTCGACCAGGTGCCGCGGCTGCAGAAGCTCGGCTGGTCGGTGGTGGTGGCGCCGGGTTTCGCGCACGTCAGCGTGCCGGTGGAGCGCTGGCACCTGCTGATCGATCCGGTCACCGGCGCCGAGCAGGGCCGCGAGCTGGTCGACGTCCCGTCACGCCATCGCGGCCCGCTGTCGGCCTTGAACCAGCCCAAGCGCGAGGGCTCGTTCATGGTCAGCCTGGGCATCGAGGTCGACG
Organism: Rhizobacter sp. P2_D12; assembly: GCF_056404395.1. Lineage (NCBI taxonomy): Bacteria > Pseudomonadati > Pseudomonadota > Betaproteobacteria > Burkholderiales > Sphaerotilaceae > Rhizobacter > Rhizobacter sp. P2_D12. The sequence continues at coordinate 10,489 of NZ_JBFUEB010000033.1, forward strand.
GCCAGAACATCGACCTGGCGCCGCTGCTGTTCCATCTGTTCAAGCGCGAGCCGCGCTGGCTGAAGGCCGACGAGGTGGCGCTGATCCCCGACGACGAGATCGTCATGCTGCGCCGTGACAAGGCGGGCGGGCGCGGCATCGAGACCCCGGCCGGCCCGCTGAAGGCCATCGTCAGCGCGATGCTGGACCTGCTGACCGACCCGAAGCGGCAGGAAGGGCCGATGCAGTTGTCCAGCTGGGAAGCGCAGCGCGTCGAAGCGCTGCGGCTGAGCCTGATGGACACGCAGGCGTCGCGCGCCGGGCAGCACGGCCGCTGGCAGTTGCAGGGCGACGCCGGGCTCACCGAGCTGACGCAGCGCCTGCGCGCCGCCGGCACGCCGCCGCCGGTGCAGGCACCCGCCGGCCTGGGCCTCGTGCTGCGGCCCTACCAGCGCCACGGCGTGGCCTGGCTGCAATACCTGCGCGAGCAGCACCTGGCCGGCATCCTGGCCGACGACATGGGCCTGGGCAAGACGGCGCAGGTGCTGGCCCACCTGCTGATCGAGCAGCAGGCGGGGCGGCTCGACCGGCCGGCACTGGTGGTGCTGCCGACCTCGCTGATCGCGAACTGGCAGGCCGAGGCGGCACGCCACGCGCCGGCGCTGCGCGTGCTGACGCTGCAGGGCTCGGCGCGCGCGAAGGAGTTCGCCCGCATCGGCGCGCACGACCTGGTGCTCACCACCTACCCGCTGCTGTGGCGCGACATCGATGCGCTGGCGCAGCCCGAGTGGCACCTGGTCGTGCTCGACGAGGCGCAGATGGTGAAGAACGCCGCCAGCCGCGCGGCGACCGCGCTGCGGCGCCTGCGGTCGCGGCACCGCTTGTGCGTCACCGGCACGCCGCTCGAGAACCACCTGGGCGAGCTGTGGGCGCATTTCGATTTCCTGATGCCGGGCTTCCTGGGCGACGCGCGCAGCTTCCAGCGCATCTGGCGCAAGCCGATCGAGGTGCAAGGCGAGACCTTGCGGGCCCAGCTGCTGGCGCAGCGCGTGCGGCCCTTCATCCTGCGCCGACGCAAGGACGATGTCGCGACCGAGCTGCCGCCGAAGACCGAGATGGTGCGCCGCGTGCAGCTCGAGGGCCAGCAGCGCGCGCTGTACGAGAGCGTGCGCGTCGCCGCCGACGAGCTGGTGCGCCGGCTGCTCAAGCGCACCGGCTTCGACGGGGCGCAGATCAGCATCCTCGATGCGCTGCTGAAGCTGCGCCAGGTGTGCTGCGACCCGTGGCTGCTGAAGGGCACGGCGATGCCGGCGACGATGGAGCGCGCCAAGCTCGAATGGCTGCGCGCGACGCTGCCCGAGCTGGTGGAAGAGGGCCGGCGCATCCTGGTGTTCTCGCAGTTCACCGAGATGCTGGGGCTGCTGGCGGCCGAGCTGCCGGCGCTGCAGCTGCCGCACCTGGTGCTGACCGGCGAGACGCCGCCCGCCGAGCGCGGCGACGTGGTGAGCCGTTTCCAGCGCAAGGAGGTGCCGCTGATGCTGTTGAGCCTGAAGGCCGGCGGTGTCGGCCTGAACCTGACGGCCGCCGACACCGTGATCCACCTCGATCCGTGGTGGAACCCGGCGGTCGAGCAGCAGGCCACGGCGCGTGCCCATCGGATCGGCCAGGACCAGCCGGTGTTCGTCTACAAGCTGGTCGTGGAAGGGAGCATCGAGGAGCGCATGCTCGCGCTGCAGGAACGCAAGGCCTCGCTGGCCGAGGGCGTGCTGGGGGTGGACGGCGAGGCGAGCGTCAAGTTCAGCGAGGCCGACCTGCAGGCCTTGCTGGCGCCGCTGGTGTGACGGGCATGTGGATTGCCGCGATGGGGCATCGCTCACCCACCGCCAGGAGAACGTTATGGCAGCGTATGGAAAGAAGGCCGAAGAGAAAGTCGCGCGTGCGATGCACGAACGCAAGGAAGGCACGCTGAAGAGCGGCAAGTCCGGCAAGAAGGTGACGAGCCGCGCGCAGGCGGTGGCGATCGGCTTGTCGGAGGCGCGCAAGGCAGGCGGCAAGGTGCCGAAAAAGAGCGCGTAGCCCGGATGCCAATCCGGGGGGCCGGTCCCGCGCCGGCGACTTTGCCGAACCAGCGTCTTTGTGCGCAGATCCCGGATTGGCATCCGGGCTACAGGCCGCGACAAGCCGGTGGCAGCCGTTCGGGCTGAGCTTGTCGAAGCCCTGGTGGCATGGCCAGGTCTGCGAGCGCTGCATCGAGCTTCGCGAACCGGAAGCTGTAGCCCGCCGACAACGCCGCCCGTGGCACCGCGTTCTGTCCGTCCAGCAGCAGCGTCGACATCTCGCCCGCCAGCACACGCAACGGCCACTGCGGCATGCGCAGCCGCGCACGGCGGCCGAACGACGCGGCCAGCGACTGCGCGAACCGCGCCTGCGTCGGCGTGTCCGGCGCCACGGCATTGACCGCACCGGCCACGTCGTTGCGCGCCATCGCGAAGCGGATCAACCCGCCCGCATCGTCCAGGTGGATCCACGGCGCTGGTTGGCGGCCCGAGCCGAGCACCGCGCCGAAACCCAGCCGCGATGACCGAGCCAGCATCGGGTACGCGCCATCGCCGCGACCGAGCACGACGCCGAAGCGCATGCGGACCACGCGCACCCCCAGCGCCTCGGCGCGCCGCGCCTCGTGCTCGGTCGCGGCGCACAGGTCCGACTGGAACTCGCCGGGGCGACCCGGGCTGGCCTCGTCCAGCGGCTCGAACGTGTGCTTCGGCGACGCGCCATAGAAGCCCACCGCCGATGCGCTGACCAGCACGCGCGGCGGCTGCTGCAGGCGCCGCATCAGCGCGACCAGCGCCGCCGTCACCTCCACCCGGCTGGCCAGCAGCACGCGGCGCCGCGCAGCCGTCCACGGCATGCCGAGCACGCGCGCACCGGCCAGGTTGACGATGGCATCGATGCGCGTCTCCGACGGGATCGCGTCCAGGCTCTCGACCACCCACACGCCYGCGCCGAAGTTCGCCCGCGCCGCCAGCGCATCGCGCGACAGCACGATCAGCCGGCGCCCCTCACGCTGCAGCTCGGCCATCAGCGCGCTGCCGACGAAGCCGGTCGCACCGGTGACCAGCACTGCCGGTGCGATCAGGTGCGACGCAGGGAGAGGTTGCGGCGCAGCGACCCGTCCAAGCCGCACGACGGCCTGCGCATTGCGCAGGCTCCACGCCAGCACGCCCACGCCATACAGCGTGAACAGCCACGACACCCAGCCCTGCGGCGTCGCCACCAGCGCCGTCGGCTGCCGCGACCACACCCACAGGATCGGCGCCATCAGTCCGAGGAACAGGCCGTAGCTGATCGTCAGCAAGGTGTGCAGCACGCGCTCGAAGGGCGGCAGCCGGCGCGTGCGGTCTTCCTCCAGGAAGTCGGCCAACGTGATGACCAGCTCGGTCGCCAGCAGCACCGCCAGCAGCGCGGCCAAGGCCCCGCGCCATTCGAACCAGCCCAGCCCGATGAAGACCACGCTGTAGATCGCCTCGCGCGCCGCATGCAGCACCAGCTCGCGGCGCGCCGACACGCGCTGCGGCAGCCGGGCCTGCAGTTCGTGGTGCCACAGGTTGTCGAAGGCGCCCATCAGGGCCTGGATGGACAGCAGGAGGAAGACGGCAGTCATGACGCGCTTTCGCAAGGATCGGCGAACACGCCGGATTGATGGAAGGTCTCGCCCCACAGCGGATGCACCATGCTCAGCGTGAAGCGGAAGAAGCCGTGGCCCAGGTCGGTGTGCACCACACGGCACACGCCCGGCGTCAGCAGCGCCGGCACCGGCAGGTGCAGCCGGCCGAGCGCCAGCGAGAAGCGGCGGCTCTGGAAAACCAGCGAGCCGTTCTCCTCGAACACGTCCAGCGCCATGCTCAGGCCGCCATCGGTGCGTTCCAGCAAGCCACCGTCGGGGCCCGGCTCCTTGGTCGAACGCACCACGCGCGCATGCCCGGCGCCGAGCCGGCCGCGGCGGTGGAAGGCACGCTCCCACACCACGCCGCCGCGGCCGTTGCCGCTCACGCGCACGGTGGTCGTCACCGCGCTCGCGTTGATGCGGGTCAGCGGCCCGCCGAACAGGTGTGCGAGCCGCGCGTACAGCCCGCCGATGCGCGAGCAGCCGAGTTCCATGTGGCCGATGTAGGTGGTGTCCGCATGCGCCAGCCCGAAACGCCGCTGCACCGCGGCCGGCAGCCGGGCCCAGCCGCCGGCGCCGACCAGCGCGGCAAGGTCCAGCGGGGCAGGCGTGGGCGCCGTGGCAGCGCGGCGCAGTCGGGTCAGAAGCAGGGTGGCCAGGGCAAGCATGAGGCGCTCTCGAGGTGTCGGATGAACCTCTCTTCGCGAGAACCGGGCCACCCTGCGCGCCGCACGCAAGCCCTTGATTTCATTGGAATTTGCATTTCGGCCTGCATACTTCGTATACAGTGCGCGAACCCCTGGTCGTCAACCTGGTTGACAGGTCTTCCTGCCGATGCTGATCCACGCCGTCCTGGCTTTCGCGCTGTTCGAAACACTGGCCCTCGCCGGCGTGCTGCTGTGGTGGGCCGACCGTGTCGCCGGGGCCCGGCTGCTGGCCGCGTTCCTCTTCGGCATCGCGGTCTGGATCACCGGCAACGAGCTGCCGAACTGGTTCGGGCCCGGCACCGAGCGCGCGATGATGGCCTTGCTGGCGACCGCGCCGCTGACCTCGTCGTTCTTCTTCCACTTCTGCGTGGTGTTCTGCCGCGTCGAGATCGGCCGGGCCGGCATCGTGGCCGCCTACGCGCTGGGCGCAGTCGCCACCCTCGCGGCCGAGATCCTGGTGCCCGGCCACATCGAATGGCACCGCGATGTCGGCTGGATCGCGATGGCCGACACCACGGGCTGGATCGCCAGCATGGCCTGGGTCATCCTGGGCATCGGCGGCGTCGCGGTGCTGCTGCGCTCGCTGATGCGTGCGCAGCGGCCGGCCTTCAGCCAGATCGCCGCCGTCACCGCATCGTGCCTGTGGGGCATGCTGTGCCTCACCGGCTACGGCATCGCGGTGCTCGACTGGCCGGTCTACCCGTTCCCGCTGCTCGGCCTGCCGTTCTATCCGCTGATCCTGGTCTACGGCATCCTGCGCTATGGCGTGTTCGTCGCCAACGCCTGGGCGCGCCGCGCGCTGGTGTGGGCGCTGCTGCTGGCGCTGGGCGCGGCCATCGTCGCGCTGACGCCGCTGCTGCCGATCGAGTCGCGCTGGATCGGCGGCTTGGCAGTGGCAGCCAGCTGCCTGGCGCTGAACGGTCCGGTGCGGCGCTTCGCCGAGCGGCTGGTGTACCCCGGCGGCGAGGTCACGGTGGCCGACCTCGGCGCGTGGCGCCATGCGCTGCAGGCGCCGGAGACGCCGCAGGCGCTGGCCGAGCGCGCCGCAGCCCTGCTGAGCGAGCGCATCGGCACGCGCGTCGAGGTGCAGGTCGGCGACGACGGCCCCGCCGCTGTCCAGGCGCCGCGCCTGGTGTGCCGCGCCGGCCCCGACGGCTGGACCACCGCGCTGCACGGCTGGGATGCCGCACCGCCCGGGCCGCGCCAGGTGGCCGAGCTGTTCGGCACCGTCGTCGCCGAAGCCGCGGCGCGCGTCGAGCAGGCGCGGCAGATCGCCGCGCGCGAGCGCGAACGCCAGTTGCAGGCACGGCTGRCCGAGTTGGGTTCGCTGGCGGCCACCGTCGCGCACGACATCCGCAACCCGTTGAACATCATCTCGATGGCCGTGGCGAGCGCACCGAGCGACACGCGGCGCGAGGTGGCCGACCAGGTCGCGCGCATCTCGCACCTGACGCGCGACCTGCTGGACTACGCCAAGCCGTGGAAGCTGTCGACCGCGCGCGTCGACCTTGCGGCCCACGTGCGCAGCGCCGCGCTGCGGCTGCCGGCCGTCAGCCTGGGCCCGGGGCTGGACGCTGAACTGGTGGTCGAGGCCGACCTGCGGCGCGTCGACCAGGCGCTGACCAACCTGGTCGAGAACGCGCGCACCGCGGCGGCCGATGGCGGTCAGGGCCGGGTGCACATCGATGCCGAGGCCACCGCCGATGCCGTGCTGCTGCACGTCTGCGACAACGGCCCCGGCGTGCCGGTCGAGATCCGCGAGCGGCTGTTCGAGCCCTTCGCATCGCGCAGCCCCGGCGGCACCGGCCTGGGCCTGGCGATCGTCGCGCGCGTGATGGGCGCGCACGGCGGCGCGGTGGCGCTGACCGAACGCGCGCCGTGGCGCACCTGCTTCACCCTGAGTTTCCCGCTGAACCTGCCGAGGACGAGCTGATGGACACCCCCGACACCGGCCGCGTGCTGCTGGTCGACGACGAAGCGGCGTTCCAGCGCCTGGGCGGCAACTTCCTGGCCGGCCTCGGGCACCAGGTGACGCTGGCCGGCGATGGCGAGCAGGCGCTCGACGCCTTCGAACGCCAGCGGCCCGAGCTGGTGCTGCTCGACCTGGCGATGCCGCCCCACATGGACCCGGAGATCGGCCTCGAGCTGATCCCGCGCTTCGCCCGCGTGCCGGTGGTGGTGCTGACCGGCCACGGCGAGCACGACCTGGCGCTGCGCGCAGCCGCGCTCGGCGCCTGGGATTTCCTGACCAAGCCGATCGACCCCGACATGCTGCGCTTCGTCGTCGCCCGTGCGCTGCGCAAGGCGCGGCTCGATGCCGAGCTGCAGGCGCTGCGCAGCGCGCAGGCGGCCGACGACCTGGGCCTGGTCGGCCAGGCGCCCGCCACCGCGCAGCTGCGCGCGATGGTGCGCCGCGTCGCGCAGACCAGCGTCAGCGTGCTGGTGCTCGGGCCCACCGGCACCGGCAAGGAGCTGGTGGCGCGCGCGCTGCACGCCTGCAGCGCACGCCAGGGCGGGCCCTTCGTCGCGATCCATTGCGGCGCGCTGTCGGCCGAGCTGCTGGAGAGCGAGCTGTTCGGCCACATGAAGGGCAGCTTCACCGGCGCCTACCGCGACCAGCCGGGCCTGGTCGAGGCGGCGCACGGCGGCACGCTGTTCCTCGACGAGGTGGGCGAGATGCCGCCGCCGATGCAGGTCAAGCTGCTGCGCTTCCTGCAGGAAGGCAGCTTCGTGCCGGTGGGCGGGCGGGTGCAGAAGCGGGCCGACACGCGCGTCGTCGCGGCGACGCACCGCGACCTGGAGGCGATGGTGCGCGAGGGCGCGTTCCGCGAAGACCTGTTCTACCGGCTCAAGGGCGTGGTGCTGCGCACGCCGTCGCTGGCCGAGCGGCCGGCCGACGTGCCGCTGCTGGCCACGCGCTTCCTGCAGCGCGTGGCGCCGCGTGCCGGCTTGTCGGCCGGCGCGCTGGCCTGGCTGACGGCGCGCGACTGGCCGGGCAACGTGCGCGAGCTGAAGGCGGTGGTGGAATCGGCCGGGGCGCTGCTGCTGCCGGAGCAGCGCGAGGTCGATGCCGACCTGCTGCGGCTGGCGAGCGGCGATCCGGCGGAAGCGCCGCGCGCCGAGGCACCGGCGACCGGCGACGGCCCGCTCGATGCGGCGCTGACCGAACTGGAACTGCGCCTGGTGCGCGATGCGATGACGGCCGCCGGCGGCAACCAGTCCGAGGCCGCGCGGCGGCTGGGCATCTCGCGCGTCGGGCTGATCAAGAAGCTGGGGCGCCTGGGTTTGCGTTAGGGCCGGCGCTGGTTCCTGCGATGTCGGCCAGGTCCTGCAGGGCCCATTCGGTCTCCTCGACGCTGCGGGCGATCGCGTCGCGCAGGTACTCGTGCGGCGTCATGCCGACCAGCCGGGCCGCCGCGGCCACGCGGGCCGCCAGCGTGTCGTCAAGGTGCAGGGGCGTCGATTCCATGGGCGCGAACTCGGTGGCGGGGATGGTCGCGACTGTAGGTGCGTCGGGGCCGGCGCCGGCCCCGGACATCTGTCCCGTTCGCGGCCGGCTCGCAGCACAATGCGGCATGCCCGAACCCGTGCTGCCCCCCGCCGATGCCGCGCGCCTGGCGTTGCGCTGCCTGGACCTGACCTCGCTGAAGGACGACGACTCGCCGGCCTCGATCGAGGCGCTGGCCGCGAAGGCGTTGACGCCGCATGGCGCGCCGGCCGCGCTGTGCGTGTACCCGGCCTTCGTGCCGGCCGCGCGCCGCGCGTTGTTCGAGCGTGGATTGGATGCGGTGCGCGTGGCCACGGTCGTCAACTTCCCGCGCGGCGAGGGGTCACCGGCCGAGGTGGCGGCGCAGGTCGAAGCGGCGCGTGACGCCGGCGCCGACGAGATCGACGCGGTGTTTCCGTGGCGCGCCCTGCAGGCCGGCGATGCGCAGGCCGGCGCGGCGCTGGTGGCCGCCTGCCGGCGCGCGAGCGGGCCCTTGCCGCTGAAAGTCATCCTCGAGACGGGCGAGCTGCAGCGCCCCGACCTGATCCGCGAGGCTGCCGAGATCGCGCTGCGCGAGGGCGCCGATTTCCTGAAGACCTCCACCGGCAAGGTGCCCGTCAACGCGACGCCGCAGGCCGTCGAGCTGATGGGTGCGGTGATTCGCGAACAGGGCGCGCGCGCCGGGTTGAAGGTGGCCGGTGGCGTGTCGACCATCGCCGACGTGCAGCGCTACATCGCGCTGGCGGCGCAGGTGTACGGCATCGGGCGGCTCGGCCCGGGCACGCTGCGCTTCGGCGCGTCCAGCCTGCTGCCGGTGCTGCTGGCGGCGATCGATGGCGGCGCGCCGGCCCGGTCGGCAGGCGGCTATTGAGCAAAGCAGACACGAAGGTGGACCTGGCGATGGCAAAGAACCTGTTCGGACCGAGAAACCTGTTCGGACCGAGAAACCCGTTCGGACTGAGAAACCCGTTCGGACTGAGCTTGTCGAAGTCCTGGYGGYCGTGCGCGGGCCGGTCCGGCGCGCTGCAGCCCGCACCCTTCGACACGGGGCTTCGACAAGCTCAGCCCCTGCTCAGGGCGAACGGYTTGTTGCGCGCAGRGCMCCCGTTCGGACTGARCTTGTCGAAGTCCTGGTGGYCGTGCGCGGGCSGSTCCGGCGCGCTGCRGCCCGCACCCTTCGACACGGGGYTTCGACAAGCTCAGCCCCTGCCCAGGGCGAACGGTTTGTTGCGCGCGGAGCACCCGTTCGGACTGAGCTTGTCGAAGTCCTGGCGGCCGTGCGCGGGCGGCTCCAGCGCGCTGCGGCTCGCACCGTTCGACACGGGGCGTCGACAAGCTCAGCCCCTGCCCAGGGCGAACGGTTCGCTGGTGTTCGTCGTTTCTTGAGAGCCATGCAGTTGCCGCAGGAGATCATCCGCCGCAAGCGCGACGGCCACGCGCTCGGCGGCACCGAGCTGCGCGAGTTCGCGCAAGGCATCGCGCAAGAGACGGTCAGCGAGGCACAGATCGCCGCGTTCGCGATGGCCGTCTGCTGGCGCGGCATGGACGCCGCCGAATGCGTCGCGCTGACGCTGGCGATGCGCGACAGCGGCAGCGTGCTGCGCTGGGACGATGCGGGGCTGCCCGGCCCGGTGCTCGACAAGCATTCCACCGGCGGCATCGGCGACACGGTGTCGCTGATGCTCGGGCCGATGCTGGCGGCCTGCGGCGGCTTCGTGCCGATGCTCTCGGGCCGCGGCCTGGGCCACACCGGCGGCACGCTGGACAAGCTGGAGGCGCTTCCCGGCTACCGCGCGGTGGCGACGCCGGAGCAGCTGCGCCGGGTCGTGCGCGAGGCCGGCGTCGCGATCGTCGGCGCCGGCGCGGCGCTGGCCCCGGCCGACCGGCGCTTCTACGCGGTGCGCGACGTGACGGCCACCGTCGAATCGGTGCCGCTGATCACCGCGTCCATCCTGTCCAAGAAGCTGGCCGCCGGGCTGGGCACGCTGGTGCTGGACGTCAAGTTCGGCAACGGCGCCTTCATGCAGCAGATGCCGCAGGCGCGCGAGCTGGCGCACAGCCTGGTCGAGACCGGCTGCGGTGCCGGGCTGCCCACCGAGGCGCTGTTGACCGACATGGGCCAGGCGCTGGCGCCCGCGGCCGGCAATGCGCTGGAGGTGCAGGTGGCGCTGGACTACCTGCGCGGCGTCGCGCGGCCCGCACGCCTGCATGGCGTCGTGATGGCGCTGGGCGCCGTCGCGCTGCGCCAGGCCGGCCTCGCGCGCGACGAAGCCGATGCACGTGCGCGCCTGCTGCGTTCGCTCGACAGCGGTGCCGCTGCCGAGCGCTTCGCGCGCATGGTGGCCGGGCTGGGCGGGCCGGCCGACGTGCTGCAGCATCCCGGCCTGCCGCAGGCCACGATCGTGCGCGACGTGGCGTGCGAAGGCGCCGGCTGGATCGGTGACGTCGATGCGCGCGCGCTGGGCATGGCGGTCGTCGCGCTGGGCGGCGGGCGGCGCGACAGCCGCGACGCGATCGATCCGTCGGTCGGCCTGTCGGCGCTGCTGCCGATCGGCACGCGGGTCGAGCGGGGCGTGCCGCTGGCCCGCGTGCATGCGCGCACCGAAGACCAGGCTGCCCAGGCCATCGCCGCGGTGCGTGGCGCCTGCCGGCTGTCCGACAGCGAACCGGCCGCGGCACCGTTGATCGCCGAACACATCACCCGGAACCCCTCATGACCGATGACGAACTGATCGCCCAGGCCCGCGCGGCGCGCGAGCACGCCTATGCGCCGTATTCCCGCTTCCAGGTCGGTGCCGCGCTGCGGGCCCGCGACGGCCGCGTCTTCCACGGCTGCAATGTCGAGAACGCGTCCTACGGGCTGTGCAACTGCGCCGAGCGCACCGCCTTCTTCAGCGCCATCGCGGCCGGCGTGCCGGTCGACGGTTTCGAGCGCCTGGCGGTGATCGGCAACACCGACGGGCCGATCTCGCCGTGCGGCGCCTGCCGCCAGGTGATGTTCGAGCTCGGCGGCCCGGCGCTGGCGGTGCTGCTGGCCAACCTGGCGGGCGTGCAGCGACGCACGACCGCCGGCGAGCTGCTGCCCGACGGCTTCCGCCTGTAGCCCGGATGCCCATCCGGGATCGCAATGGCACGGCCGACCCGGATTGGCATCCGGGCTACTCCGGGGTGCGGCGCGGCGTCTGCGAGCACGCTTCTTGCGAGAATGGCCCGCACCACTTTCCAGGGACACGACCCATGACCCACCGCATCGCCATCACCGTGGCCATCGCCGCTGCCGCCAGCCTGGCCCATGCCGAGCCGGCCGTCGTCTACGACGCCGGTGGCAAGTTCGACAAGTCCTTCAACGAGGCCGCCTACAACGGCATCGAGCGCTTCAAGAAGGAAACCGGCAGCGCCTACCTCGACTTCGAGATCTCCAACGACACGCAGCGCGAACAGGCGCTGCGGCGCATGGCGCAGAAGGGGGCCGACCCGATCATCGCGGTCGGCTTCGGCCATGCGTCGGCGCTCGACAAGGTGGCCAAGGAGTTCCCGAAGGCGCACTTCGCGATCATCGATTCCGAGGTCAAGCAGCCCAACGTGACCTCGGTGCTGTTCAAGGACCAGGAAGGCTCCTTCCTCGCCGGCTGGCTGGCGGCCACCACCAGCAAGTCGGCCAAGGTCGGCTTCGTCGGCGGCATGGACGTGCCGCTGATCCGCCGCTTCCAGTGCGGCTACGAGCAGGGCGCGAAGGTCGCGAACCCGAAGGTCGAGGTGGTCAGCAACATGACCGGTACGACGCCGTCGGCCTGGAGCGACCCGACGCGCGGCGGCGAGCTGGCGAAGGCGCAGTTCTCGCGCGGCGTCGACGTGGTGTTCGCCGCCGCCGGCGGCACCGGCATCGGCGTCTACCAGGCCGCGAAGGACCAGGGCAAGCTGGCCATCGGCGTCGACAGCAACCAGAATCACCTGCAGCCCGGCACGATGCTGTCGTCGATGCTCAAGCGCGTGGACAACGCGGTCTACGGCCTCGCCGTCGCGGCGAAGAACGGCCAGTGGAAGCCGGGCCTGGTGGTGCTGGGCCTGAAGGAGCAGGGCGTGGGCCTCGCGATGGACCAGAACAACGCCAAGCTGGTGAGCGACGACACGAAGAAGAAGCTGGCCACCGTGGAGGCCGACATCGTGTCGRGCAAGCAATCGGTCGCGAACTACACCCCCGAAGGCGGTTGCAAATACTGAGCTGCCTTGAGCCCTGACCTGGCCGTCGAGCTGCGCGGCATCCACAAGACCTTCGGCACGGTGCACGCCAACCGCGGCGTGAACCTTGCCGTGCAGCGCGGCAGCGTGCACGGCATCGTCGGCGAGAACGGCGCCGGCAAGTCGACGCTGATGAGCATCCTGTACGGCTWCTACCCGGCCGACGAGGGGCACATCGCGATCGACGGCCGCGTGGTCGCGCTGCGCGGCACGCACGACGCCATCCAGCACGGCATCGGCATGGTGCACCAGCACTTCATGCTGGTCGAGCGGTTCACCGTGCTCGAGAACATCGTGCTCGGCGCCGAGCAGGGCTTCGCGCTGGGCAAGAGCCTGGCCGCGGCGCGCCGCGAGCTGCAGCGGCTGGCCGCCGAGTTCGGCCTCGCGGTCGACCCGGACGCGCGCGTGTCCGAGCTGCCGGTGGGCGTGCTGCAGCGCGTCGAGATCCTGAAGGCCTTGTTCCGCGGCGCGCGCATCCTGATCCTCGACGAACCCACCGGCGTGCTGACGCCGCAGGAGACCGAGGCGCTGTTCCGCGTGCTGGCCACGCTGAAGGCGCGCGGCGTCACGGTGCTGCTGATCACGCACAAGCTGAAGGAGATCCTGGCCGTGACCGACCGCGTCACGGTGATGCGCGGCGGCAGCGTGGTGGCCGACCGCGAGACCGCGCAGACCAGCGAGGCGGAGCTGGCCGAGCTGATGGTCGGCCGCCAGGTGCAGCGCTCGGGCCGGCATGGCAGGCACGAGCGCGGTGGCTTGCGCCTGCAGGCCGAGGCCTTGAGCTGGCGCGATGCGGGCGGCGTGCTGCGGCTGCAGGACGTGTCGCTGTCGCTGCATGCCGGCGAGATCGTCGGCGTGGCCGGCGTGTCGGGCAATGGCCAGAGCGAGCTGCTGGCGCTGCTGAGCACGCTCGAGCCGCTGCAGCAGGGCCGCCTGCGGATCGACGGCGGCACCGACGGCGTGGCGGGCGGCTGGGTCGAGATCGACGCGGCGCATCCGGGCGATCCGCACCGGCTGCGCGCGCTCGGCGTCGCCCACGTGCCGGAAGACCGGCATCGCCTGGGCCTGGTGCTCGGCTTCGAGGCCTGGGAGTCGGCACTGCTCGGCTACGTCGACGATCCGACGGTGAAGCGCGGGCCGTTCATCGCCGGCGCGACGGCGCGCCTGCAGTGCCGCCGGATGATGGAGGAGTTCGACGTGCGCCCGCGCAACGAGCGCCTCGCGTCGTCGAAGTTCTCCGGCGGCAACCAGCAGAAGCTGATCCTCGCGCGCGAGTTCCGGCGCGCACCGCGCGTGCTGCTGATCGGCCAGCCGACGCGCGGCGTCGACATCGGCGCGATCGAGTTCATCCACCGCCGCATCGTCGAGCTGCGCGATGCCGGCTGCGCCGTGCTGCTGGTCTCCACCGAGCTGGACGAGATCCTGGCGCTGTCGGACCGCATCGTCGTGATGAGCGGCGGGCGCATCACCGGGGCGCTGGACCGGGGCGAGGCGGACGAGACGCGCCTGGGCTGCTTGATGGGCGACGCGAAGGGCGATGCAAGGGCGGCTGCATGAAGCATGTACCTGCCGTCTTGCCGCGCTGGATCGACGTCGTGCTGCTGCCGGTGCTGAATGTCGCGATGGCCTTGTTCGCTGCCGGCCTGGTGGTGTGGGCGATCGGGCAGAACCCGCTGACCGCCGTGCAGCTGCTGGTGCAGGGCGCGTTCGGCAGCGCGCTCGCGTGGAGCTACACGCTGTACTACACCACCAACTTCATCTGCACCGGGCTGGCGGTGGCGGTGGCCTTCCACTGCGGGCACTTCAACATCGGCGCCGAGGGGCAGGGCACGGTCGGCGGGCTGGGCGTCGGGCTGGTGCTGCTGGCGGGCGATGCCTGGCTGCCGGCGCCGCTGCTGGTGCCGCTGGCGATCCTGGGCGGGCTGCTGGCCGGCGCCGGCTGGGCGTTCGTGCCGGCTTGGCTGCAGGCACGCCGCGGCAGCCACATCGTCATCACGACGATCATGTTCAATTTCCTCGCGTCGACGCTGATGGTGTGGCTGCTCGTCAACGTCGTGAAGGTGCCGGGCAACCAGGCGGTGGAGTCGCGGCTGTTCGCGCCCGGCGCGGTGCTGCCGAGCGCGCAGGCGGTGTTCGGCGCGTTCGGCATCGACTGGCCCGACACGCCGCTGAACCTGGCCTTCGTGCTGGCGCTGCTGGCCTGCGTGCTGGTGTGGGCCATGCTGTGGCACACGCGGCTCGGCTATGCGCTGCGCGCGGTGGGCCTGGCCAGCGGCGCGGCGCGCTATGCCGGCATCGACCCGCGGCGGCTGACGGTGATCGCGATGTGCATCTCGGGGGCACTGGCGGCGCTGGTCGGCGCCAACGAGATCGCCGGCGTGCACCACAAGCTGCTGCTCGATTTCGTGGCCGGCGCGGGCTTCACCGGCATCGCGGTCGCGTTGATGGGGCGCAACCACCCGCTGGGCATCGTGCTGTCGGCGCTGCTGTTCGGCGCGCTGGCGCAGGGCGGCTCGGAACTGGTGTTCGAGATGCCGGCCTTCACGCGCGACATGTCGGTGGCGGTGCAGGGCTTCGTGGTGCTGTTCTGCGGCGCGCTGGCCTTGCTGCTGCGGCCGCCGGTGGCGTGGGTGTACGGGCGGCTGGCGAAGGTGCCGGCATGACGGACGACTGGCTGATCGTCGCGTCGGTGCTGGGGGCGACCTTGCGCATCGCGGTGCCGCTGGTGCTGTGCGCGCTGGCCGGCGTCTTCAGCGAGCGCGCCGGCGTGATCGACATCGGGCTCGAAGGCAAGATGCTTGCCGCCGCCTTTGCCGCGGCCTGCCTGGGCGCGATCGGCTGGCCGGCGTGGCCGGCGATGGCCGGCGCCATCGCGGTGTCGGCGCTGCTGGCGCTGGTGCACGCCTGGGCCTGCATCACGCACCGCGGCGACCAGATCGTCTCCAGCGTCGCGCTGAACGTGATCGCGGCCGGGCTGACGGTGGTGCTCGGGCTGGTGTGGTTCCACCAGGGCGGGCGCACGCCGAACATCGGCGACGCGAGCCGCTTCATGGCGCTGTTCCCGGATGCCGCGGGCGCGGTGCAGGGCTGGCCCGTCATCGGCCCGCTGCTGGCCGAGGGCCTGCTGCGCCACAACGTGCTGGTGTGGGTGACGGTGGCGCTGGTGCCGGCCTCGTGGTGGCTGCTGTACCGCACGCGCTTCGGGCTGCGGCTGCGCGCGGTCGGCGAGAACCCGGCGATGGTCGATGCCGCCGGCATCTCGGTGGGCGCGCTGCGCTATGGCGCGGTGCTGCTGGCCGGCGTGCTGTGCGGCGCGGCCGGCGGCTACCTGACGCTGGCGCAGAACGCGTCGTTCACGCCCGGCATGACGGCCGGCCGCGGCTTCATGGCGCTGGCGGCGATGGTGTTCGGCAAGTGGCACCCGCTGCGCGCGGCGGTGGCCTGCCTGCTGTTCGGCTTCCTCGACGCGGTGGCGATCCGGCTGCAGGGGGTGGTGCTGCCGGGCCTGGGCAGCGTGCCGGTGGAGCTGATCCAGGCCCTGCCCTACATGCTGACGGTGGTGCTGTTGGCAGGATTCTTCGGGCGCGCAGAGGCGCCGAAGGCGCTGGGCCGCGCCTACGTCAAGGAACGCTGAAACCTCGCCGCGCCAGTGTGCGGCAGCCCACAGACCGATCGAGAAGGACCTCCCAGACTCGGGACACGCCACCCGGCGAAGGAGTCCCGCATGAACGTCCTCTTCCGCAAGAATTCCCTGTTGGCACAGGTGCCGTTCGCGCTGGCCTTGTCGCTGGGCGCCGCGTCGGCGATGGCCGCCGACAGCGCGGCCGTCAAGGCGGCCACGCAGCGCTTCGAGCAGGACCGTGCCATCTGTGCCAGCGGCCGCTCGAACCAGGACCGCGCCACCTGCATGCAGGAGGCCACCGCCGCGCTGGCCGAGGTGAAACGCGGCCGGATGATGAACGCCAACGACACCTTCGTGCGCAATGCGCGCCTGCGCTGCCAGGCCTTGCAGGATGCCGACCGCGCCGATTGCGAGGCCCGCATGAGCGGGCAGGGCACGACCACCGGCACGGCGGCGGGCGGCGGCATCTACCGCGAGCTCGTCACGCGCGAGATCCTGCCGGCCGAGGCCCCCAAGCCGGCCGAGACGCCTGCACGTTGAACAGGGCGATCCCATGCTGAAAAATCAACCGGACAAGGCCTTCGCCAGCTATGCCGCTGCGGAAGACGCCTTCACCGCCGAGGGCGGCCACCTCGACCATCGCCGCGAGCCCAACCCCGGGCCACCCGATGCATGCGGAGCGGAGCGCACGGCGCTGATGGCGCAGTTCGCCATCCGCTACAACGGCAGCCACTACAGCTGCAACGGCATCCGCTACACGCACCTCGCGGACGCGGTGAACCATGCCCGCCTGGTGAAGGYGCGCGAGGCCGACCGGGTGCGCCAGCGCGATCCGGGCTCGCGCCCCGCCGAGGACCCGCCCAACGAGGCCGAGCGCAAGACGATGGCGGAACTTGCCATCGGGTTCAAGGACGGCGTCTATTCCTTCGCCGGCTTCGACTACCACTACCTGAGCGACGCGGTGCACTTCGCGACGCTGCGCCACAGCACCGACGACGGCGAGCACCCCCGATGAAGGCGGCGGTCTTCGTGGCGCCGGGGCGCATCGTGCTGGAGGACAAGCCGATCCCCGACGTCGGACCGCTGGACGCGCTGATGCGCATCACGACGACGACGATCTGCGGCACCGACGTGCACATCCTGAAGGGCGAGTACCCGGTCGCCCAGGGTTTGACGGTCGGGCACGAGCCCGTGGGCATCATCGAGAAACTGGGATCGGCGGTCAGCGGCTACACCGAGGGCCAGCGCGTGATCGCCGGGGCCATCACGCCCAGCGGCTGGAGCAACGCCTGCCTGTGCGGCACCTGTTCGCAGGACGGCGCCGGCACCGTGCATGGCTGGAAGGCGATGGGCGGCTGGAAGCTGGGCAATACCATCGACGGCTGCCAGGCCGAGTACGTGCTCGTGCCCGATGCGATGGCCAACCTGGCGCCGGTGCCGGACACGCTGACCGACGAGCAGGTGCTGATGTGCCCCGACATCATGTCGACCGGCTTCAGCGGCGCCGAGAGCGGCGGCGTGCGGATCGGCGACACGGTGGCGGTGTTCGCTCAGGGGCCGATCGGGCTGTGCGCGACGGCGGGCGCCAAGCTGGCGGGCGCGAGCCTGGTGATCGGCGTCGACCGCTTGCCCGAGCGCTTGCGCATGTCGCACCAGATGGGCGCCGACCACACGATCGACGGCAGCCGCGAGGACCCGGTCGAGGCCATCCTGCGGCTCACCGGCGGGCGCGGCGTGGACGTCGCGATCGAGGCGCTGGGCACGCAACAGACCTTCGAGGCCTGCCTGCGCGTGCTGCGCCCGGGCGGCACCTTGTCGAGCCTGGGCGTCTACTCGACCGACCTGACGATTCCGCTGGGTGCCTTCGCGGCCGGGCTGGGCGACCACCGCATCGTCACCAGCCTGTGCCCGGGCGGCAAGGAACGCATGCGCAGGCTGATGTCGGTGATCGAGAACAAGCGCCTGGACCTGGGCGCGATGGTCACGCACCGCTTCAAGCTGGACGACATCGAGGCGGCGTACGAACTCTTCGGCCACCAGCGCGACGGCGTGTTGAAGGTGGCGATCACGCCGTGACGGGCATGACCTGCGTGCCGGCCGTGCCGTGCACCATGGCCTCGATGTGGTCCAGCGAGCCGATCACGGCGCGGTGCCCGGTGGCCGTCGCGAACGCACACGCCGCGGCGACCTTCGGGCCCATGGATCCCGCCGCAAAACCCGACGCCTGCAACTGCGACGGGCTCACCCGGCCCAGCGCGCGCTGCGTCGGCAGCCCGAAGTCCAGGTAGACGGCCGCCACGTCGGTGGCGATGACCAGCAGGTCGGCGCCGAGTTCGCGTGCCAGCAGGCTGCTGCAGGCGTCCTTGTCGATCACCGCATCGACACCCTGCAGCCGGAAGCAATCGGGCCCGGCGCCCACCGGGATGCCGCCGCCGCCGGCCGCGATCACCAGGGCGCCCTGTGCCAGCAGCCACTCGATCGGCTTCAGGCCCAGCACCCGCATCGGGGCCGGCGAGGCCACCACGCGCCGGAAGCCCGGGCCGTCGGCTGCCATCGTCCAGCCCTTCTCGCGGCCCACGCGCTGCGCTTCGTCTGAGCCGTACACCGGGCCGATCGGCTTGGTCGGCTGCGCGAAGGCCGGGTCGTCCAGGCTGACCTGGATGCGCGTCAGCAAGGTGGCCACCACGCGCGACGGCAGCAGGTTGGCCAGCTCCTGCTCCAGCAGGTAGCCGATCATGCCGTCGGTCTGCGCGCCCAGCAGGTCCAGCGGATGCGGCTCGTGGCCGGCCCAGGCGGCAGCCTGCAAGGCCAGCAGCCCGATCTGCGGGCCGTTGCCGTGCGTCAGCACCAGCTCGTTGCCCGGCGCGATGCGCGCGATCTGCGCCGCCGCACGGCGGATGTTGGCCAGCTGGTTCGCATCGGTCAGGGGCTCGCCACGCCGCAGCAGCGCGTTGCCGCCGAGCGCGATGACGATCTTCAGGCCCTCATGCGCCATCCGCCGCTCCCCAGCGCCAGTGCGCGATCTCCGGCATGTCGATGCCATGCGTGTTGACGTAGGCCCGATGCTCCAGCAACCGGTCGCGCAACTGTTGCTGCACGTGGCCGGCCCGCCCGTGCAGCCGGGGCACGCGGTCGATCGCGTCGGCCGCCAGGTGGAAGCGGTCGAGCCGGTTCAGCACCGTCATGTCGAACGGCGTCGTCGTCGTGCCTTCCTCCTGGTAGCCATGCACATGGAAGTTGCCATGGTTGCGGCGCTTGTAGACCAGCCGGTGGATCAGCCACGGGTAGCCGTGGAACGCGAAGATCACCGGCGCATCGGCGGTGAAGAGGGAGTCGAACTCGGCATCCGGCATGCCGTGCGGATGCGCCGACGGCGACTGCAGCACCATCAGGTCGACCACGTTGACCACGCGCACCTTGAGCTCGGGCAACTGACGGCGCAGCAGGTCGACGGCGGCCATCGTCTCCAGTGTCGGCACGTCGCCGGCGCAGGCCATCACCACGTCGGGCGTGACACCGGCGTCGTTGCCGGCCCAGGTCCAGATCCCGGCGCCCTGCGTGCAATGGCGTGCCGCGGCGTCCACGTCCAGCCACTGCAGCTCGGGCTGCTTGCCGGCCACGAT
Organism: Rhizobacter sp. P2_D12; assembly: GCF_056404395.1. Lineage (NCBI taxonomy): Bacteria > Pseudomonadati > Pseudomonadota > Betaproteobacteria > Burkholderiales > Sphaerotilaceae > Rhizobacter > Rhizobacter sp. P2_D12. The sequence continues at coordinate 29,813 of NZ_JBFUEB010000033.1, forward strand.
CACGTTCACGTAGTGGCGGCTGCGCAGGCAGTGGTCGACCACCGACAGCAGCGTGTTGGCATCCGGCGGCAGGTAGACGCGCACCACCTCGGCCTTCTTGTTGGCGACGTGGTCGATGAAGCCGGGGTCCTGGTGGCTGAAGCCGTTGTGGTCCTGGCGCCAGACGTGGCTGGTCAGCAGGTAGTTCAGCGACGCGATCGGGCGCCGCCAGGGGATRCCGCGCGTCACCTTCAACCACTTGGCGTGCTGGTTGAACATCGAGTCGACGATGTGGATGAAGGCTTCGTAGCACGAGAAGAAGCCGTGCCGGCCGGTCAGCAGGTAGCCTTCGAGCCAGCCCTGGCACAGGTGTTCGCTCAGCACCTCCATCACGCGCCCGTCGGCGGCCAGGTGCTCGTCGCCGTCGACGATCTGCGCGCTGCTCATGCGGCTGGTCACCTCGAACAGCGCGCCCAGCCGGTTCGACTGCGTCTCGTCCGGCCCCATCACGCGGAAGTTGCGCTCGGCGGCGTTCAGGCGCATCACGTCGCGCAGGTACTCGCCGCTGACCCGCGTGGCCTCGGCCCGCACGGTGCCGGGGGCGGGCACGGCGACCGCGTAGTCGCGGAAGGCCGGCAGCGCCAGGTCCTTCAGCAGCAGGCCGCCATTGGCATGCGGGTTGGCGCTCATGCGCCGCGGCCCGAGGGGCGAGAGCGCGGCAATCTCGGCGCGCAGCGCACCGCCGTCGTCGAACAGCTCGTGCGGCCGGTAGCTGAGCAGCCAGTCCTGCAGCAGCGCCACGTGCGCCGGCTTGGCGGCGAAGTCGGCCAACGGCACCTGGTGCGCGCGGAACGTGCCTTCGATCGGCACGCCGTCCACCTGCTGCGGGCCGGTCCAGCCCTTGGGCGAGCGCAGCACGATCATCGGCCAGCGCGGGCGGGTGCCGAAGCCGTTGGCGCGCGCCTCGGCCTGGATCGCGCGGATGCGGTCGAGCGCGGTGTCCAGCGCCTGGGCCATCAGCCGGTGCATGGCCATCGGCTCGTCGCCGACGACGAACAGCGGCTCATGGCCGTAGCCGCGCAGCAGCTGGGCGAGTTCGTCGTCGCCGATGCGCGCGAGCACCGTCGGCCCGGCGATCTTGTAGCCGTTGAGGTGCAGCACCGGCAGCACGGCGCCGTCGCGCACCGGGTTCAGGAACTTGTTCGAGTGCCAGCTGGCGGCCAGCGCGCCGGTCTCGGCCTCGCCGTCGCCGATCACGCAGCAGGCGAGCAGGGCCGGGTTGTCGAACACCGCGCCATAGGCGTGCAGCAGTGCGTAGCCGAGTTCGCCGCCTTCGTGGATCGAGCCCGGCGTCTCGGGCGCGACGTGGCTGGGAATGCCGCCGGGGAACGAGAACTGGGTGAAGAGCAGCTTCAGCCCGGCCGCGTCGCGCGTGACGTGCGGATAGACCTCGGTGTAGCGGCCTTCGAGGTAGGTGTTGGCCACCACGCCCGGGCCGCCGTGGCCGGGGCCGGCGATGAACAGGGCATCGAGCGCGCGGGCGTTGATCGCGCGGTTCATGTGCGCGTAGATGAAGTTCAGGCCGGGCGTCGTGCCCCAGTGGCCGAGCAGGCGCGGCTTGATGTGCGACAGCTGCAGCGGCTCGCGCAGCAGCGGGTTGTCCATCAGGTAGACCTGGCCGACCGACAGGTAGTTGGCGGCTCGCCACCAGGCGTCGAGCAGGCGGAAGTCTTCGGGCTGCGTCATCCGGCGAGGGTCACGGTCCACAGCGTGATCAGCACCAGGACCAGCGCCGCGAGCGGGCGTGGAATGAACGACGAGAGGGTCATGACGTCTCCTTCGAAGTGGAGTGCCCAGCCTGGACCGGGCGCGCGCCATCGTCTGTGTGCTGGCGCACAAAGGGGCCGGTCGGCCGGGGCCGATGCGGGCAGCACATCGAGGTCGAGGCCGAACGGGGGCGGGTATGTCACGAGGAGTTTTCCACCGTGCCACCACGCAATGACAGCGTCTCCCACACCGCCACCACCACCAGCACCGCCGTCACCGTGGTGGCCAGGCCGAGCGGCGACATGAAGCCCGACAGGCCACCGGCCAGCGCCAGCAGGCCGAACCCCACCAGGTGCGACAGCGGCGAGCGGCCCCACAGCATCGCCTTGAACGCCAGGTTGCCGAGCAGGAACAAGCCTGCGCCGCCCAGCGTCGTCGCGATGAAGGGCGCATCGACGTGGCCGTCGGGATGCACCAGCACCAGTTCGTCCGCGACCGCGGCGACCACGATGCCGGCGACGATGGGGATGTGCAGGTAGGTGTACAGCCGGCCGATGCGGCCGGGGTCTTCGGCGGCGGCGATCTCGTGTGCGCCTTTCTCGTAGCCGACGTGGAAGTAGATCCACCACATCGCCGCGCAGTCGATGAAGGCCACCGCGAAGGCGCTGACGGCCGGCAAGGTGGCCGGGTGCGCCGCCGCGGTGGCGCCGATCACGACGATCGATTCGCCGAGCGCGATCATGATGAAGAGCGAGCAGCGTTCGGCCAGGTGCGTGCCTTCGATGTCCCACTCGCGCGTGGGCGTGCGGCCGAGGCCGGGCACCCAGAAACCGAGCGACACCGAGGCGTACTCGATGGCGATGGCCAGCGCCCACAGGCCGACGCGCACGTTGCCCTCCCACAGCGTGCCGGCAAGCCAGCAGGCTCCGGACAGCAGCAACCACGCGCAGACGCGCTGGAAGTTGCGCCGCAGCTGCGGCCGGTTCGGTCCGAAGGCCCACACCATGAAGAGCGTGCGGCCGATCTGCATCAGCACGTAGCACCAGGCGAAGAGCGGCCCCTCGTGGTCGAACGCATGCGGCAGCGAGCAGGCGAGCAGCAGCCCGGCCAGCATCAGCACGAACATCAGCAGGCGCACCGTGGTGTGCTCGGGGTTGAGCCAGTTGGTGCACCAGGTGGTGTAGATCCAGACCCACCAGACGGCCAGGAACAGCAGGGTCGTCTCGATGGCGGTGCGGATGCCCAGGTGCGCGAGCAGCGTGTGCGACAGCTGGGTGATGGCGAACACGAACACCAGGTCGAAGAAGAGCTCGATGTTGGTGACGCGGGCGTGCGCGTGCTTGTCGCGTGGGCGCAGCAGGCCGGTGGAGGTTGGAGCGTTCACGCGGGCATGATAGGTGTGCTTGCCGTGCTGCGGCGCGAAGACTACGCCGGCCCCAACGCATCCACCACCGCCTGCAACGCCCGCCCGCAATCGTCCCGCGTCAACCCACCCCCCAGGCACAGCCGCAAGCCTTCAGGCGGCTGCCGGTCGGTCGAGAACGCACTGGCGGCCACCGCCGCCACGCCCAGTTCCCGCAACTCGGCCGCCATGCTGCTGGCCCGGCTCGTCCCGTCGACCTCGGCCAGCGGCAACCACGCATGAAACCCCTGCGGCTGCGTGCGCACGCCCCACGGCCCCAGGCGCTCGCGCATCAGCGCGCTGCGCCAGCTGCATTCGGCCCGCACCGCCGCCAGCACCTCGGAACCATGCCCCTGTTCCAGCCACCCCGTCACCACCGCGTTGATGAAGGGTGAGGCCATCACCGTGGTGGCCCGCAGCGCGCCGGCCAGCCGCTGCAACGCGGCGTGCCCCGGCGCCAGCACGTAGGCGGTGCGCACGCCGGCCCCCAGCCACTTCGACATGCCGCTGATGTAGTAGGCCAGGCCCGGCGCATGATCGGCCAGCGTCGGCGGCGTGGCCGCCGGCAGCATGCCGTAGGCATCGTCCTCGATGATCGGCACGCTGTAGCGCAGCGCGATGTCGGCGATCTGCTCGCGCCGGCGCATCGGCAACGTCGCGGTGGTGGGGTTGTGCAGGTTGGGGCACAGGTAGATCGCACCCACCGGCGTGGTCTTGCAGGCCGCCTCGAAGCCTTCGGGCAACAGGCCCTGCGCGTCCATCACCAACGGATGCAGCTGCGTGCCCAACTGCGCGGCGATGGCTTTCATGCCCGGATAGACCAGGCTCTCCACGCACAGGCTCTGGCCCGGCTTCACCAGCATCGAGACCAGCGCCAGCAGCACGCCGTGGATGCCCGGCGCCACCAGCACCCGCTCCGCTGCCGCGTCCGGCAGCCACTGTGCGAGCCATTGCGCACCGAGCGCGCGGTCGCGCGCCGTGCCGCCGAAATCCTGGTAGCGCATCAGGTCGTGCAGCGGGGTCGAGGTGATGGCTTCAGCCGCGCTCTGCTGCAGCGACTGCATCGCCGGATGGTCCTCGATCTCCGGCGGCATGTTCATCGTCATCTCGGCACCGGTGCCGGCACGCAGCGGCAGGCCGATGAAGGAGCCGCGCGCATACGAGCCCATGCCCGGGCGCGACGCGATCAGCCCGCGCTCGCGCGCCGCCGCGAAGCCGCGCACCACCGTCGTGTAGTTCAGCTGCAGCGTGCCCGCCAGCTCGCGCAGCGGCGGCAGGCGCTCGCGCGGCGCCAGCCGGCCCTGCTGCAGGTCCTCGGCAATCAGCTCGGGGATCAGCTGGTAGGCGGGCAGGCCGCTGCTCTTCAGGCGGGCGATCCAGTGCGTGAACGGCATGCGTCCAGTGTGCCTGTCGCAGCGCCTGATTGCATCGGCGCCGCCTCGGCAATGCCGCCGTGACGCGGTGCACGTCGGCCATTGATCGGGTGCATTGATTGCATCCCCGCAACCGATCTGGTGCAGGCCCGGCAGCGGCCTGCGGGTTGCGCTCCCGCCCACCGTCCGGCGCTGACGCCCTTTTGATCGCATCTTGATCGGCCACCCGCGGCGCGCCATGGCACGCCGGTCGCAATGGAGGAGGCGTCCGGCACCCGTTGCCGGCATCCGTTTCCCACCATCGTCGCTGCGAGGACCCACCATGCCGAAAGTCACCCATCCCGCTGCCCAGAAGGGCGATTTCCTGGTCGACTACGAAGAGAAGGTGTTCGAGGACGTGAAGGCCGAGCCGGGCGAGAAGGCCCTCGTCACCTTCCACACCGTCGCCTTCGAGGGCTCGATCGGCTTCGTCAACCTGCTGCAGGCCACGCGTCTGCAGCGCAAGGGCTTCGAGACCGCCATCCTGCTGTACGGGCCCGGCGTCACGCTGGGCGTCAAGCGCGGCTTCCCGAAACTCGGCGACGCCGCCTTCCCCGGCCACCAGAACTTCAACGAGCAGATCACCAAGTTCATCGCCGAGGGCGGCAAGGTCTATGCGTGCCGTTTCGCGCTGCAGGCGCTGTACGGCCACGGCGAGGGTGCGCTGATCGAAGGCGTGCGCGCGATCAACCCGCTGGACGTGCTGGACATCGTGCTGCTGCACCGCAAGGCCGGCGCCTTCATCCTCGACACCTGGACGCTCTGAGCACGGCCATGGCTGACCTCGCGAAGAAGAAGCCGGTGCGCGCTGCCGCGGCCCAGATCGCCCCCGACCTGGACAGCGCCGACGGCACGCTGGCGCGCGTGCTCGAGACCGTGCGCGACGCCGCCCGCCGGGGCGTGGAGCTGATCGTCTTCCCCGAGACCTTCGTGCCCTACTACCCCTACTTCTCGTTCGTGCAGCCGCCGGTGCTGCAGGGCCCGGCGCACCTGCTGCTGATGGAGCGCGCCCCCAGCGTGCCCGGCCCGCTGGCCGACGCGGTGGCCGCCGCCGCGCGCGAGGCCGGCATGGTGATCGTGCTGGGCATCAACGAGCGCGACCACGGCAGCCTCTACAACACCCAGCTCGTCTTCGACGCCGACGGCCGACTGCTGCTGAAGCGCCGCAAGATCACGCCCACCTACCACGAGCGCATGGTCTGGGGGCAGGGCGATGCCGCCGGGCTGGCGACGGTGGCCACGCGCGTCGGCCGGGTCGGTGCGCTGGCCTGCTGGGAGCACTACAACCCGCTGGCCCGCTATGCGCTGATGGCCCAGCACGAAGAGATCCACTGCGCGCAGTTCCCGGGCTCGCTGGTCGGACAGGTGTTTGCCGACCAGATGGGCGTGACGATCCGCCACCACGCGCTCGAGTCGGGCTGCTTCGTCGTCAATGCGACCGGCTGGCTGCGCGACGAGCAGGTTCGCGCCATCACGCCCGACGACAAGCTGCAGGGCGCGCTGCGCGGCGGCTGCCACACCGCCATCGTGTCGCCCGAGGGCCGCTACCTGGCCGAGCCGCTGACCGAAGGCGAGGGCCTGGTGATCGCCGACCTCGATTTCGCGCTGATCGCCAAGCGCAAACGGATGATGGATTCGGTCGGCCACTACGCACGGCCCGAGTTGCTGAGCCTGGCGATACGGCGCGAGCCGGCCAGCACCACCGTGCCGCTGGCTGCGGCACCGCACGACCCGCTCGTGTCCGTCTCGATGCCGTCCCCCGAAGGAGCCGCCCATGATTGACACCGCCCACCCCACGGCCTCGCGCGCACTGATGACCGAGCTGCAGTCAAGCGGCCTGCGCCTGCAGGACCCGGGTGCCGGCGCCGCCAGCCGGCGCGGCGGGGCGGGGCCGTCGGACCACAAGGCCGTCACCGTCGACGGCGTCACGCTGATGGTGCCGGTGCACACCGCCACGGCGTTCGCCTCGCCCTTCGTGGCCGACGCGCCGGGGCCCGACGGCCACAGCGTGCTGCGCCGCGACAGCATCCCGATCGCCCGCATCGCGTTCCCGAAGCAACCGCGCTTCTACGGGCTCAGCACGACCGACGGCGTGCCGTACCCGCAGATCGCCACGCTGCACGGCGCCGACGTGCTCGCCACCACCGTGCTGCAGACTTGCATCCGCTACGAGAGCCGGCGCAAGGCCTGCAGGTTCTGCGCGATCGGCCAGTCGCTGGCAGCGGGCCGCACCATCGCGCGCAAGACGCCGGCGCAGCTGGCCGAGGTGGCGAAGGCCGCGGTCGAGCTCGATGGCGTCAAGCACATGGTGATGACCACCGGCACGCCGCCCACGCCCGACCGCGGTGCCGCGGTGCTGTGCGAGAGCGCCGCGGCGATCCGCGCCGCGGTCGACCTGCCGCTGCAGGGCCAGTGCGAGCCGCCCGACAGCGACGCCTGGTTCCGGCGCATGAAGGACGCCGGCATCGACACGCTGGGCATGCACCTGGAGGTGGTGGGCGAAGACCTGCGCCGCCAGCTCCTGCCCGGCAAGGCCGAGGTGCCGATGGCGCGCTACTGGGATGCCTTTGCCGCGGCGGTGGACGTGTTCGGCCGCGGCCAGGTCAGCACCTACCTGCTGGCCGGGCTGGGCGACAGCGCCGAGACCTTGCTGGCCACCGGCGAGCGGCTTCTGGCACTGGGTGTCTACCCCTTCGTCGTGCCCTTCGTGCCGATCAGCGGCACGCCGCTGGAGGACCATCCCGCGCCGTCCGCCGCCTTCATGCGCAGCGTGCTGGAGCCGCTGGGCGAGCGGGTGGCCGAAGCCGGGCTGCGGGCCGGCGACATCAAGGCCGGCTGCGGTCGCTGCGCCGCGTGTTCCACGTTGTCGCGCTACGAAGCGCCGCTGGCGGCGTGATGGACCTGCAGGCATCCGCCTCCGTCGCCACGCCCGCCCTGCAACCCTGGTGCGAGCTGAGCGGCCTGTACGAGCCGCAGGAGTTCCGCATCCAATGGGCCAGCGATCCGTGGATGGACCGCCAGGCCTTGGCCTTGCGGCGCCAGGTGTTCTGCCGCGAGCAGGCGCTGTTCGACCACGACGACCTGGACGAGGTCGACCGCGGCGAGCCCAGCACGCGTTCGCTGGTCGCGCTGTCGTGCTTGGCCGGGCAGGCCGACGAGGTGATCGGCACGGTGCGCATCCACCAGGCCGCGCCGGGCACCTGGTGGGGCTCGCGGCTGGCGGTGCAGGCCGATTGGCGGCAGCACCGGCGCCTGGGCAGCAGCCTGATCCGGCTGGCGGTGTGCAGTGCCCATGCGCTCGGCTGCAGCGAGTTCCTGGCCCACGTGCAGGCGCAGAACGTGCCGCTGTTCCAGCGCCTGCAGTGGCAGGTTCTCGACGAGCGGGTGCTGCATGGCCGCGTGCATGCGCTGATGCGCGCCGGACTGGACCACTACCCGCCGTGCAGCACGCCGTACTCGGGCTTCGTGCTGACCCGGGAGCTGTCGTCATGAACCCGCTCGAAGACCTGGCCGACGCGTTGCGGGCCGGCCGCGGCTTCCGGCACAAGCGCGACCTCGCGGCGGTGCTGCCGCGGATCGGGTCCTCCTTCGGGCTGACCGCCGTGCCCAACGGCGACGACTGCGCGGTGCTGCCCGATGCGGACGGCCACCTGCTGCTGGCCATCGAAGGCCTGGTGCAGGATTTCGTCGAGGCCATGCCCTGGTTTGCCGGCTACAGCGGCGTGATGGTCAACCTGAGCGACATCGCCGCGATGGGCGGTCGGCCGCTGGCGGTGGTGGATGCGCTGTGGTCCGGCGAGCACGCGATGGCGCAGCAACTGCTGGCCGGCATGCGGGCCGCGTGCGAACGCTACGGCGTGCCGCTGGTCGGCGGCCACAGCAACCTGCGCAGTACCGGCGGCCAGTTGGCGGTCGCGGTGCTCGGGCGGGCCCGGCGACTGATCAGCAGCTTCGCAGCGCGCCCCGGCGATCGGCTGCTGGTGGCGGTGGACCTGCGCGGCCGCTGGCAGGACCCGTATCCGTTCTGGAATGCGTCGACCGACGCGCCGGCCGAACGCCTGCGCGGCGACATGGCCTTGCTGCCGCAGCTGGCCGAGGCCGGCCTGTGTGATGCCGGCAAGGACATCAGCATGGCCGGCGTGCTGGGCACGCTGCTGATGCTGCTGGAATGCTCGGGCATGGGCGCACGTGTCGACCTGGCGCAACTGCCGTTGCCGCCCGGCACGCCCGGCTGGGCCGACGGCCGTGCCGAGGCCCATGCGGCGCGGGTGCGCTGGCTCGGCGCTTTCCCCAGCTTCGGCTATGTGCTGAGCGTGCGCGAGGCGCAGGCCGGTGCGGTGCAGGCGCTGTTCGGTGCGCGGGGCATCGCCTGTGCCGACGTCGGCAGCGTGCAATCCGGAAGCCGGCTGGTGCTGCGCCTGCAGGACCAGGAAGCGCTGTTGTGGGACCTGGCCGAAGCGCCCTTCATCGGCGCCGCGGTGGCTGAACCGGCATGCACRTCGCCCTGCTGACGCATTCGGTGCGGCCGCGTGGCGGCGTCGTGCACACGCTGGAGCTCGCGCAGGCGCTGCGCGAGCGCGGCCACCGCGTGACGGTGCTGGCCTCGGCCGAACCGGGCGAGCGGCTGTTCCGCGACGTGGACTTCCCGGTCGAGCTGATCCGCCTGCCGGTGCTCGGCGGTGACCTGGTCGCGCAGGTGCGGCAGCGCATCGAGACGCTGGTCGACGCGTTGCCGCCGCTGTTGCAGGCCGGCCGCTACGACCTGCTGCATGCGCAGGACAGCCTGAGCGGCAATGCGCTGGCGATCCTCGGCGAGCGCGGGCTGCCGCTGCCGGTCTGGCTGCGCACCGTGCACCACCTGGACGTGTTCGGGCAGGACACGCTGAACCGCTGGCAGGAGCGCGCCTGGCGCGCGGCCGACGGCGTGGCCTGCGTCAGCGACAGCTGGTGCGACCATGTCCGCGACGACCTGGGCGGCGCCCCGGAGCGGATGTTCAATGGCGTCAACTTGGGGCGCTACCACCCCGGGCCGGATGCGGGCGATCCCGCGCGGTTGCAGGCCCTGGGCGTGCCGGCCGCCGGGCGCGTCTGCCTGCTGGTCGGCGGCGTCGAGGAGCGCAAGAACAGCGTGCGGCTGCTGCAGGCCTTTGCGAGGCTGCGCCACGGCGATCCGGCCTGGGCCGATGCATGCCTGGTGGTGGCCGGCGGCGCCAGCATGCTGGACCACAGCGGCGCTCGCCGGGCCTGGTGTCGGGCCCTCGCCGACCAGGGCCTGGCGGAGGGCGCGGGCCACCCGGTACTGCGCACCGGCCCACTGCCGGACGAGATGCTGCCGGCCCTGATGCGCCGTGCCACCGTGCTGGCCATGCCCTCGCTGGTCGAAGGCTTCGGCCTGGCGGCGCTGGAGGCGCTGGCCTGCGGCACGCCGGTGCTGGTGTCGCGCCGCCCACCTTTCACCGAACACCTGCACGACACGCCGGCCGTGGCTTGGTGCACCCCCGAGGACACGGCATCGATCGCAGCCGGCCTGCAGGCCGCCGCGCTGCTGCCGCGCCTGGGCACGCCGCCGGCGGTCTGCCGGGCCCACAGCTGGGCGCGCAGCGCCGCGCTGCACGAGGCCTGGTACGCACGTGCACTGACTGCTTCCTGAACCGGAGATTCCCATGCCTGCCATGCACTACCGGATCCGCTGGCCCGATGCCAGCGAGAGCCGCTGCTATTCGCCGTCGCTGGTGATCCAGGACCACCTGGTGCCCGGCGAGGACTACGCGCTCGACGACTTCCTGCACCGCGTGCGCGAGGCCACCGCCATCGCCAACCAGCGCGTGCAGGCGAAGTTCGGCTTCACGTGTTCGCGCGCCGGCGACCAGCTGGCCGAGACCGAGGCGCACGCCGCGGCCTTCGCCGGCCGGCCCGGTGCGCGCGTGCAGGTGCTCGGCTTCGACCTTGCCTGATCGTCTCCTTCTCCTGCAAAGGACAACCCCATGACCGCCTCCAAGCTCATCCCCCATCACAGCGTCGTCATCGTCGGCGGTGGCCAGGCCGGCCTGTCGGTCAGCCACTTCCTGCAGGCGCAGGGCGTCGAACACCAGGTGTTCGAGAAGCACCGTGCGATGCACGTGTGGCACACGCAGCGCTGGGACAACTTCTGCCTGGTGACGCCGAACTGGCAGTGCGCGCTGCCGGGCCACGCCTACAGCGGCCCCGAGCCGCACGGCTTCATGAAGAAGGACGAGATCCTGCGCTACCTGGACGGCTTCAGGCAGGCGGTGCAGGCACCGCTGCGCGAAGGCGTGGCCGTCGAGTCGGTGCAGCCCCTGGCGGACGGCGGCTTCCTCGTGCGCAGCAGCGAGGGCGACTGCGTTGCGCAGCAGGTGGTCGTCGCGTCGGGCGGCTACCACCAGCCGGTCATCCCGCGCCTGGCCGAGCGCCTGCCGGCGCACATCGCGCAGATCCATTCGGCGCAGTACCGCAACGCCGCGCAGCTGCCTGCCGGCAAGGTGCTGGTGGTCGGCTCGGGGCAGAGCGGGGCGCAGATTGCCGAAGACCTGCACCTGGCCGGGCGCGAGGTCGTGCTGGCCGTCGGCGATGCGCCGCGCTGCGCGCGCTTCTACCGAGGCCGCGACGTGGTCGACTGGCTGGCCGACATGGGCTACTACGAGATGCCGGTCGGCCAGCACCCGCTGCGCGAGGGCGTGCGCGACAACACCAACCACTACGTGACCGGCCGCGACGGCGGGCGCGACATCGACCTGCGCCGCTTCGCGAAGGAAGGCATGCAGCTGCATGGCGCGCTGCAGGCGCTGGATGGCGACACGCTGCGCTTCGTCCCGCGGCTGCGCGAGGTGCTGGACCAGGCCGACCGCATCTACAACGGCATCAATGCGTCCATCGACAAGTACATCGCCGCACAGGCCATCGACGCGCCGCCCGGCAGCGTCTACGAGCCGGTGTGGCAGCCGCACGAGGAGCGCGAGGCCCTGTCGTTGCAGGACTCGGGCATCGGGTCGGTGATCTGGTGCATCGGCTTCGCCCCCGACTTCCGCTGGCTCGATGCGCCGGTCTTCAACGGCCGCGGCCAGCCGGTGCACGAACGCGGCGTGACGCGCGTGCCGGGCCTGTACTTCATCGGCCTGCCGTGGCTGCACACCTGGGGATCGGGCCGCTTCTCGGGCGTGGCGCGCGACGCGGCCTTCGTCGCCGAATGCATTGCCCGGCACATCAACCCCGCGGTCCAGCGGGAACGACGCGTCGCTTGACATGCAGGTAAATACTTGCCTATAGTCCAGTCCATCAGCTCTCTCAACCCGCAAGGAGATGGACATGGTGGATATCCTGCACAGGGTCGGCATCAAGGCGCCGGTCAACGAGGTCTACAAGGCGCTGGCCACGCGCGAGGGCGTGGCGCACTGGTGGACGCAGCTCACGCAAGGCGAGAGCCAGGTCGGCGGCACGCTGCAGTTCCGTTTCGTCGATGGCGACACCGACACCGAGATCGGCGGCATGGAGATGAAGGTGCTCGAGCTGCAGCCCGACACGCGCGTGCTGTGGCAGACGGTTGGCGGGCCCGAGGAATGGCTGGGCACGCGCATCAGCTTCGATCTGAAGCAAGATGGCGAGTACTGCATCGTCAACTTCAGGCACCAGGGCTGGAAGGAGCCGGTGGAGTTCATGTACCACTGCAGCACCAAGTGGGCGATCTTCATGATGAGCTTGAAGTCGCTGGCGGAAACCGGCACGGGTGCACCCAACCCCCGCGACGTCAAGATCGACAACTGGAACTGAACCGCTTTTGGACATCGACAAGGTCTTCAAGGCGCTGGCCGACCCGGGTCGCCGGCGCCTGCTCGATCAACTGCACCGCGAGAACGGCCAGACGCTGTCCGCCCTGTGCGAGCACATGGCGATGACGCGCCAGGCCGTCACGCAGCACCTGCAACTGCTGGAAGCCGCCAACCTGGTGGCCGTCGTCTGGCAGGGCCGCGAGAAGCTGCACTACCTGAACCCGGTGCCGCTGCACGAGATCCACGCGCGCTGGATCGCCAAGTTCGAGCACGGCCGACTCGATGCGCTGCGCGAGCTCAAGAAACAACTGGAAGGCGATGACGAATGAAGAAGCCTGACTACGTGTACGTGACCTACATCGAGACCACGCCCGCGAAGGTGTGGCAGGCGCTGGTCGACACCGACGTGACGAGGAAGTACTGGGCCGATCCGAGCGCCGGCTGCGCGCGCGTGAACGTGTCGGACTGGCAGCCGGGCTCTCGCTGGGAGCACCGGCGCGCCGACGGCAGCGATGCGGTCGACATCGTCGGCACCGTGGTCGAGAGCACGCCGCCGCAGCGCCTGGTCATCAGCTGGGCCCGGCCGGCGGAGGCGGCCGACGCCTCGAAGCACTCGCGCGTCTCGTTCGACATCGAGCCCTACGGCCACGGGCTGGTGCGCCTGACCGTCACGCACGACGACGTCGAGCGCGACCCGCAGATGCTGGCAGGAATCTCCGGTGGCTGGCCGAAAGTGCTGTCCAACCTGAAGACGCTGCTGGAGACCGGGCATGCCTTGCCCGGCTCGCCCGCGCCGCACTAGGCGGATTGCGCGCCGGCGTCTCCCCGGCGCCTGCGAACAGAGGCGGCTGTCCAAGTCGGGGCTAACCCTCGGCCCCGGCCCGGCCGGACATGGCCAAAATCGGCTTCCGGACTGGAATCGGTTCCACTTTGTCGACGAGTCTTGCAAAGAGACACATGTTCGGCGCGTGCGGCCTTCCAGAATCCGGGAACTTGCTGATGGGACAAGTCTTGCAAGGTCAGAAGTACAAGCACAGCCGAAACCTCAAGGAGAAACAAACATGCAGTCGAACACTGGACGGCGATCCAGTTGGGTCGTCGCGCTCGCCGCGATGATGGCGGTGGGCGCTGCCGAGGCAGCGACGATCCGCGCGGTCGCCAACAACAACTTCGTCAGTGCGACGGCCACGGGGACCTCGTTCCTCACCGCCACCGCACCGGTCGCCAGCACCTGGGAAGACTTCCAGGTCATCAACAACACGAACGGAACCGTTTCCTTCCGGGCCACGATCAGCGGCAACATCGTGTCCGCCGACTTCGGCCTGGGCGCGCCCAACACGGCGCGGCTGATCGCCAACCGCCAGGCGATCCAGGGCTGGGAGCAGTTCGTGCTGGTGCCGCAGGGCAACGGCACGGTCGCGATCCGCTCGGCGGTGAACAACATGTACGTCTCGGCCGACCTGAACRTCGGCGGCGCGCTGGTCGCGGACCGCCCGGCAGTGCAGGCGTGGGAACAGTTCGTCATCTCGGACCTGCCGGGCAACCCGCCCACCAATCCGCCGACGAACCCGCCGACCGGGCCGACGCCGGACTTCGGGCCGAACGTGCACATCTACACGCCGTCGACGCCGAACCTGCAGGGCCAGATCGACGCCATCTACAACGCGCAGCAGCCGAACCACTTCGGCCCGCGCCGCGACGCGATCCTGCTGACGCCGGGCACCTACAACGGCCTGCGCATCCCGGTGGGCTTCTACACCCAGGTGTTGGGGCTGGGCAGCCACCCCGACCAGGTGCACGTCAACGGCGACCTGCGTTCCAACGCCTTCCTGGGCGGCGACAACGCCACGCAGAACTTCTGGCGCGGCGCCGAGAACTTCTCGGTCACGCCGAGCCAGGGCATCGGCAACAACACGATGCAGTGGGCGGTGTCGCAGGCGATCCCGTTCCGCCGCATGCACGTGCGCGGCAACATCAAGCTGAACCAGAACAACGGCTGGTCGAGCGGCGGCTGGTTCTCCGACGTGCTGGTGGACGGCAACGTCAACTCGGCGTCGCAGCAGCAGTGGATCTCGCGCAACAGCCAGTGGGGCAGCTGGAGCGGCTCGAACTGGAACATGGTGTTCGTCGGCGTGCAGAACGCGCCGGGCGGCAGCTTCCCGACCGCGGGCCAGCGCTACACCAAGGTCAACCAGACGCCGGTGATCCGCGAGAAGCCCTACCTGTTCATCGACGCCAACGGCAGCTATGCGGTGCGCTTGCCAGCGCTGGGCACCAACACCTCGGGCATCACCTGGGCCAATGGCGCCACCACGCCGGGCACGACGCTGCCGATCAGCGCGTTCTTCATCGCCCGTCCGTCGGACAGCGCGGCGACGATCAACGGGCAACTGGCGGCCGGCAAGCACATCCTGTTCACGCCGGGCGTGTACGTGCTGACGCAGACGCTGCAGGTGAACAACCCCGGTACGGTGATCCTGGGCCTGGGCTTCCCGACGCTGCGTTCGGACAACGGCCAGCCGCTGATCAAGACGGCCGACGTGGACGGCCTGACCGTCTCGGGCCTGTTCCTCGATGCGGGTGCCAGCGAATCCGGCGTGCTGATGGAAGTCGGCCCGAACGGTGCGAGCGCCAGCCACGCGGCCAACCCGACGGTGCTGCACGACCTGTTCTTCCGCATCGGCGGCGCCGCCGCGGGCCGGGTCGGCATCGCACTGAGCCTGAACTCCAACAACGTGATCGTCGACCACACCTGGCTGTGGCGCGCCGATCATGGCGATGGCGTCAGCTGGGGCAGCAACCCGTCGAAGAACGGCCTGTGGGTGAACGGCAACGACGTCACCATCTACGGCCTGTTCGTCGAGCACTTCCAGGACTACCAGGTGGTGTGGAACGGCAACGGCGGGCGCGTGTACTTCTACCAGTCGGAGATCCCGTACGACCCGCCGAGCCAGGGCCAGTGGAACAGCCCGACCGGCCGCGGCTTCGCGTCGTACAAGGTGTCGAACAACGTGACGAGCCACGAGGCCTGGGGCCTGGGCATCTACAGCGTGTTCACCAACGGCGGCATCTTCCTGGACCGCGCGGTCGAGGTGCCGGCGACGCCGGGGGTGAAGTTCCACAGCATCATCTCGGTGTGCCTGGGCGGCAACGGCGGGATCGTGCACGTGATCAACAACACCGGGGCGCAGACGGGGTGCAATGCGTCGTTCACGCCGACGGTGACGAACTTTCCCTGATGGAGCCTTGTTCTCTCTGAATGAAGCCTCCGGCACCGCCGGGGGCTTTTTTCTTTGCAGCCTCGAGATCTTCGTCGTCGCCGCCGAGTGCGCCAGGCTGCGGCGCTGCCATTGCCTCGATACTTGGCAAGATGATCCGCAAGGAGATGGCATGACGGCAGCACCCGACCTCTTGGCCGCGTTCACGCCCACGGGCGTGCTGCGCGCGGCGATCAACCTCGGCAACCCGATCCTGGCAGGCACCGATCCCGCCACCGGCGAGCCCCGGGGCGTGTCGGTCGACCTGGCGCGGGCCTTCGCGCAGCGGCTGGGCGTGGACATCGAACTGGTGGCCTTCGATGCCGCGAGCCAGTCGGTGCAGGCGGTGACCGACGGGCAGGCGGACATCGGCTTCTTCGCCGTCGATCCGGTGCGCGGCGCCGGCATCGCCTTCACCGCGCCCTACGTGCTGATCGAGGGGTGCTACCTGGTGCGCGAGGCGTCGCCGATCCGGGCCAACGACGAGGTGGACCGCGCCGGCCACCGGGTCGTGGTGGGGAAGGGCAGTGCGTACGACCTGCACCTGACACGCGAGCTGCAGCACGCGGCGATCGTCCGCGCCCCCACCTCGCCGGCGGTGGTCGACACCTTCATCGGGCAGCAGGCGGAGGTGGCCGCGGGCGTGAAGCAGCAACTCGAAGCGGACGCGCGGCGCCTGGGCGGCCTGCGCTTGCTCGATGGCCGCTTCATGGTCATCCGGCAGGCGATGGGCCTGGCGAAAACACGGGGTCCGGCAGCGGCCACCTTCCTCGCCGCCTTCGTCGAAGCGATGAAGGCCGGCGGTTTCGTGAGGGATGCCCTGGTTCGCCACGGCATCCAGGGCGCCTCGGTCGCACCCCTCGAAGGCGACCGGGCGTGAAGGCCGTTGTCGGGTACATTCGTTTTCCCGGCCCGATGACGCCCGATGAATCTGTTCGTTTCCCTCAGGTATTTGGTCGCCCTGGACGATCACCGGCATTTCGGCCGCGCCGCACTGGCCTGTCACGTCACGCAGCCCGCCTTGTCGAATGCGCTGCGGGCGCTTGAAGAGAATTTCGGCGCGTCCATCGTCAAGCGCGGACGCAACTTCGCCGGCTTCACCGACGAAGGCGAACGGATCCTGCTCAGCGCGCGGCGCATGCTGCGCGAGCACGAGCTGCTGCAGCAGGACCTGAACAGCCGCGAAGGCGACCCGCGCGGCAACCTGCTGATCGGCGCCGTACCCACCTCGATGCCGATCGCCGCGCGCTTCGTCGCGATGCTGCAGGCGCGGCACCCGGGCATCGTGCCGACGCTGCGTTCGATGAGCTCGATCGAACTGGAAACCGGGCTCGAGAGCCTGGCGCTCGACATGGGCCTGGGCTACACCGAGCGCATGGACGACAGCCGCGCGCCGCTGCAGCTGGTGCCGCAGTACACCGAGCACTACTTCCTGCTGCGCAAGGCGGCTTCCGGGACGCAGCCGCTGCAGATCGTCGAACAGATGACCTGGGCCGAGGCCGCCACGCTGCCGCTGTGCCTGCTGAGTGCGGAAATGCACAACCGCAGCATCGTCGACCGCGCGTTCGCCGCGGCAGGCGCCCACCCGACGCCGGTCATCGAGACCAACTCGATCCTGACGCTGGCGCTCAGCGTGGTGGCCGGCCGCGTGTGCAGCGTGATGCCCGGCGCGCTGGTCGGCGCAGTACAGGGTTATCACGGACTCGAAGCCTTGCCGCTGGTGGGGCCGGAGGTGGCGGTGCCGGTGGCCTTCATGGTGCACGACAGCAACCGCGCATCGCGCAGCCTCGCCGCGGCGCTGGAGTTTGCGCGCGATCCCGCCTGGCTCGACCTGGCCGTTCAGCACTCGGGCCTCCTGCAGACCCGGTGAGGCGCCGTCATGCCGAATGTGCCGCTTGTTGACCGGAGTCAATGACGGCCTCCCTCATCCTGCGCAGCATGTCATGGTTCGTCGGCAGGCGACGCGTGGAACGGGGGCGGGTTGCCGCCCGGGGGTTGTGCGGTGCATCATTCGGTGGCGCTATCGACCGATTCCCCGAATGAATTAGACCGGTCCGCGTCCATTGCCGACACTCCGCGAGAGCACCCTTGCCCGGTGCAACAACAAAGGAGACCCTGGTGACTGTTCCCCTCCCAGCGACGCACGCCGACCCGTCGGCCGTGCTGCAAGGTGTACTCGAACGACATGCCGGCGAGCTCGGCGCGCTGCTGCCGATACTGCACGACGTGCAGGACGCGCTGGGCCACATCCCCAAGCACATCGTGCCGGAGATCGCCACCGCGTTGAACCTGTCGCGCGCCGAGGTGCACGGCGTCGTCACCTACTACCACCACTTTCGCGAGCAGCCCGCGGCGCGCCACGTGATCCAGATCTGCCGGGCCGAGGCCTGCCAATCGATGGGCGCCGAGGCCTTGCTCGCGCATGCGCAGCTGCACCTGGGCTGCGGTGCGCACGGCACGTCGAAGGACGGCGCCTTCACGCTCGAACCTGCGTACTGCCTGGGCCTGTGCGCGTCGTCGCCGGCGATGACGCTGGACGACGAACTGCATGCACGGGTGACCCCCAAGACCTTCGATGCGCTGGTTGCGCAAGCCAGGAGCGAGGCATGAGCAGCATCACCGTCTACGTGCCGCGCGATTCCGCGGCGCTGGCCGCCGGCGCCAACCGCGTCGCGCGCCGCATCGCGGAAGAAGCCGCGGCGCGCGGTGTCGACATCCAACTGGTGCGCAACGGCTCGCGCGGCCTGTTCTGGCTGGAGCCGCTGGTCGAAGTGGCGACGCCGGCGGGGCGCATCGCCTACGGCCCGGTGACGCCCGACGACGTGGCCGGGCTCTTCGATGCCGGCTTCGCCACGGGCGGCGCGCATGCACTGAACCTGGGGCTGACCGACGAGATCCCGTACCTGAAGAAGCAGGAGCGCCTGACCTTCGCCCGCATGGGCATCACCGACCCGGTGTCGCTGGCCGACTACGAGGCGCACGAAGGCTATGCCGGCCTGCGCCAGGCGCTGGCGCTGGCACCCGAGGCCGTGGTGCAGCAGGTGCTCGACTCGGGGCTGCGCGGTCGCGGCGGTGCGGCCTTTCCGGCCGGCATCAAGTGGAAGACCGTGCTGGCGACACCGGCCGACCAGAAGTACATCGTCTGCAATGCCGACGAAGGCGATTCGGGCACCTTCTCGGACCGCATGACGATGGAGGGCGACCCCTTCGTGCTGATCGAGGGCATGACGATCGCCGGCATCGCCACCGGCGCGACGCGCGGCTACATCTACGTGCGTTCGGAATACCCGCATGCCATCGCGGCGCTGAACGAGGCGATCGGCCACGCCACCGCGGCCGGCTACCTGGGTGCCGACGTGCTGGGTTCGGGCAAGGCCTTCGTGCTCGAGGTGCGCAAGGGCGCCGGCTCGTACGTCTGCGGCGAAGAGACCGCCCTGCTCGAAAGCCTGGAAGGCAAGCGCGGCATCGTGCGCGCCAAGCCGCCGCTGCCGGCCATCACCGGGCTGTTCGGCAAGCCGACGCTGATCAACAACGTGATCACGCTGGCCAGCGTGCCCATCATCCTGGCGCGCGGCGCGGCGTTCTACCGCGACTACGGCATGGGCCGCTCGCGCGGCACGCTGCCGATCCAGCTGGCCGGCAACATCAAGCACGGCGGGCTGGTCGAACGGGCCTTCGGCGTGACGCTGCGCGAGCTGCTGTACGACTACGGCGGCGGCTCGGCGACCGGCCGGCCGATCAAGGCGGTGCAGGTGGGCGGGCCGCTCGGCGCCTACGTGCCGCCGTCGCAATGGGACCTGCCGCTCGACTACGAGGCCTTCGCGGCCGTCGGCGCGACGGTGGGCCACGGCGGCATCGTGGTGCACGACGACACAGCCGACCTGTCGGTGATGGCGCGCTACGCGATGGAGTTCTGCGCCATCGAATCGTGCGGCAAGTGCACGCCGTGCCGCATCGGCTCGACGCGCGGCGTGGAGGTGATCGACAAGATCCGCGCCGACCAGAACCGGACCCAGCAGGTGATCCTGCTGCGCGACCTGTGCGACACGATGGTCCATGGATCGTTGTGCGCGATGGGCGGCATGACACCGTTCCCGGTGCTGTCCGCCCTCAACCATTTCCCGCAGGACTTCGGTCTGGTGGTCCCCGACCGCGCCGCCGCCTGACCCAAGGAGCCCACGATGCTGAACCACCTCAACGAAACAGATTACGGCACGCCCAAGYGCGAATCCGAACAGGAAGTGACGCTGGAGATCGACGGCAACCAGGTCACCGTGCCGAAGGGCACCTCGCTGATGCGCGCGGCGGTCGACGCCGGCATCCAGGTGCCCAAGCTGTGCGCCACCGACAGCCTGGAGCCCTTCGGCTCGTGCCGGCTGTGCATGGTCGAGATCGACGGCCGCAAGGGCTTCCCGGCCTCGTGCACCACGCCGGCCGAAGCCGGCATGAAGGTGCGCACRCAGACGCCGCGRCTGCAGGAACTGCGCAAGGGCGTGATGGAGCTGTACATCTCCGACCACCCGCTGGATTGCCTGACCTGCTCGGCCAACGGCAACTGCGAGCTGCAGGACATGGCCGGCGTGACCGGGCTGCGCAACGTGCGCTACGGCTTCGACGGCGCCAACCACATCCACAGCAAGAAGGACGAGTCGAACCCGTACTTCACGTACGACCCGTCGAAGTGCATCGTCTGCAACCGCTGCGTGCGGGCCTGCGAAGAGACGCAGGGCACGTTCGCGCTGACCATCAGCGGCCGCGGCTTCGATTCGCGCGTGTCGCCGGGGCAGGACGAGCCCTTCATGGAATCGGAATGCGTCAGCTGCGGCGCCTGCGTCGAAGCCTGCCCGACCGCGACCCTGCAGGAGAAGTCGGTGATCTGGCTCGGCCAGGGCGAGCACAGCGTGATCACGACCTGCGCCTACTGCGGCGTGGGCTGCAGCTTCAAGGCCGAGATGAAGGGCAGCGAGGTGGTGCGCATGGTGCCGTGGAAGGACGGCAAGGCGAACGAGGGCCACTCGTGCGTGAAGGGGCGCTTTGCGTGGGGTTACGCGACCCACAAGGACCGCATGCTCAAGCCGATGATCCGCAAGCAGATCACCGACCCGTGGCAGGAGGTGAGCTGGGACGAGGCCGTCAACTACGCGGCCAGCGAGTTCCGGCGCCTGCAGGCCAAGTACGGCCAGGACTCGATCGGCGGCATCACCTCGTCGCGCTGCACCAATGAAGAGACCTACCTGGTGCAGAAGCTGGTGCGCGCGGCCTTCGGCAACAACAACGTCGACACCTGTGCGCGCGTGTGCCATTCGCCGACCGGCTATGGCCTGAAGCAGACGCTGGGCGAATCGGCCGGCACGCAGGACTTCAAGTCGGTGGACAAGGCCGACGTGATCATGGTGATCGGCGCCAACCCGACCGACGGCCACCCGGTGTTCGCCTCGCGCATGAAGAAGCGGCTGCGCGCCGGTGCGAAGCTGATCGTGGTGGACCCGCGCCGCATCGAGATCGTCAAGTCGCCGCACATCCAGGCCGCGCACCACCTGCAGCTGCGGCCCGGCACCAATGTGGCGGTGATCACCGCGCTGGCGCACGTCATCGTGACCGAGGGGCTGGCGGCCGATGCCTTCGTCGCGGAGCGCTGCGACAGCAAGTCGTTCGGCGAATGGCGCGAGTTCGTGTCGCGTGCCGAGAACTCGCCCGAGGCCACGCAAGCGGCCACCGGCGTGCCGGCCGACGAGCTGCGCAAGGCGGCGCGGCTGTTCGCGACCGGCGGCAACGGCGCGATCTACTACGGCCTGGGCGTGACCGAGCACAGCCAGGGCTCGACGATGGTGATGGGCATCGCCAACCTCGCGATGGTGACCGGCAACGTCGGCCGCGAGGGCGTGGGCGTGAACCCGCTGCGCGGCCAGAACAACGTGCAGGGTTCCTGCGACATGGGCTCGTTCCCGCACGAGCTGCCGGGCTACCGGCACGTGTCGGACGCGACCTCGCGCGCCACCTTCGAATCGGCCTGGGGCGTGACGATCAATCCCGAGCCGGGCCTGCGCATCCCGAACATGTTCGACGCGGCGCTGAGCGGCGGCTTCAAGGGGCTGTACTGCGAGGGCGAGGACATCGTGCAGAGCGATCCCAACACGCAGCACGTGGCGGCCGCGATGATGCAGATGGAATGCGTGGTGGTGCAGGACCTGTTCCTGAACGAGACCGCGAAGTACGCGCATGTGTTCCTGCCGGGTTCATCGTTCCTGGAGAAGGACGGCACCTTCACCAATGCCGAGCGCCGCATCTCGCGGGTGCGCAAGGTGATGCCGCCGAAGGCCGGGCTGGCCGACTGGGAGGTGACGGTGAAGCTCGCGAATGCGCTGGGCTACCCGATGAACTACGCGAGCCCGAAGGAGATCATGGCCGAGATCGCGGCGCTGACGCCGACCTTCCACGGCGTGAGCTACGAGAAGCTCGAGAAGCTGGGCAGCGTGCAGTGGCCGTGCAACGACGCCGCGCCGGACGGCACGCCGACGATGCACATCGACCACTTCGTGCGCGGCAAGGGCAAGTTCATCATCACGCAGTACGTGCCGACGGACGAGAAGGTGACGCGCAAGTTCCCGCTGCTGCTGACGACGGGGCGCATCCTGTCGCAGTACAACGTGGGCGCGCAGACGCGGCGCACCGAGAACAACCAGTGGCACAGCGAGGACCGGCTGGAGATCCATCCGCACGATGCGGAAGAGCGCGGCATCAAGACCGACGACTGGGTGGGCATCCAGAGCCGGGCCGGCGAGACGGTGCTGCGCGCGATCGTGTCCGAGCGCATGCAGCCGGGGGTGGTCTACACGACCTTCCACTTCCCGGAGTCGGGCGCCAACGTGATCACCACCGACAGTTCGGACTGGGCGACCAACTGCCCCGAGTACAAGGTGACGGCGGTGCAGGTGATGCCGGTGATGCAGCCTTCGACCTGGCAGCAGGAGTACAGCCGCTTCAACCGGGTGCAGCAGGAACTGCTGGACGCGCGGGCGAATGTCCACGAGTCGATCCCGGCCAAGTGAAGGAGCGACAAGCATGCATGTCGAATCGCTGATCCGCATGGCCAACCAGATCGGGGCCTTCTTCGAGGCGATGCCCGATCACGCCGAGGCGGTCGATGGGGTGGCCAACCATCTCAAGAAGTTCTGGGAGCCGCGGATGCGCCGGGAGCTGCTGGCGGAGATCGATGGGGGGGATGCAGGCCCGCAGTTGAAGGGGATCGTGATGGAGGCGATCAACCTGCATCGGGCCAGCTTGACGCCCCATTGAAGAGAAGGTGCCGCCGGTCAATGCCCGGGATGGAGATCGGGATTGCCGCCGGGGCAAGGTCAGTGGTTGCGGGGAGTACGCTGCCAGTACTGGCCCACTGCGGTGTGGCCGGCGCTACACCTCATGGATGGCCAAGCTGCGCACCAGCGCGAGTACCTCGGCTCGCAGGGGCGGGGCGGCCAAGCGCTGTTCTGCGAGCACAGTGAACGGCGGGTCAGGCATTCGCTGCTTGAACAGCATGAGGCAGCGGCCGGAATCGTTCCGACGAGAGCCGTAGCCGATCGCCTGCGCCCCTGGGCGCTGAAGACAGGCCGCTTGTGCCCATGCACGGGTCTGCGGATAGCAGTCGGTCGGGCTGTCGACAAGCCCGGCGCGGGTCAACTTCAGGCGAGGCAGATCCAGCGTATGGAAGCTCACGAAGTTGAGCGACGGTGGGAGCCGGAGCGTCACGAGGTGGAAGTGGCGCAGCGAATCAACTTCGAACACACCAGGAGGAGAGAGCGAGACGTTGTGGAGTACCGATTCCATGTAGACGGACTCGCGCGAGCTCGCCACGTAGTAGGTGTGTACAGGTGTCCCATCCGCCTGATGGATGGGTGCAAAGCGGGTGTCGCCCCAACCCTCGGAGAAGGTGGTCGCCGTGGTGGGGAAGGTTGCCGTGTTGTAGACGTGATACCAGACCCCGACATCGTCGGTCGTCATGAACCTGACGGCAAAGTCCTCGGCTGGCCCCGGGGCCGGCAAGTCGCAACTCATGCGACGTAGCTGCTCAAGCGTTTGCCTGCCGCCTGCACCACGGCATCGCCGCGGTCCAGAACGTCTTTCGGGGCGATGTTCGTGGCGCCGCGCTCGTCGCGCTTGACCAGCCAGGGCGATGGGAAGTGGAACCAGGCAGCCAGGGTCCACGCATCAGCCACCTCGCCGAACGCGGCAATGATGTCTTTGACGATGGGCAGGGGTTGATACAGTGCGTCGAATTGGTAGCGTGCGAAGTATTCCTTGCCGCGGTAGTTGACGCTGAAGACCCGGCCGCGCCGCTTCCAGTCGCTTGCCGGATGCGCCCTGTTCGCCGGTGGCGTTGCCTGAAGGGCGTTCAACTGCTCTGCAGTGAGCCAGTCGCCCGCGGCAAAGACTTCCTGAACCGTGCGCATCCTGCGAACGCGTTCCTCCACCAGTTCGAGAGACGGCTCCACGAACCCCGTGGCGAGTTCTGCAAGACGGTCGGCACGATCGAGTACGCCGGCGCCGTCCATCACGGTCAAGGCCTTCTGAATGGCCTCGACCATCGAGGAAAGTGCGGCTGGATCGATGTCCTTGGGGATGCTGATCGGGACGACGATGTCGCCCCTGTCGGGCTGCCTGTCGGCAGCGTCTCGACTGGCGAAGGCCGGGCTCATGCAAGCTCCTTGAAATGACAACTTTGCCAATACAATACATCATGTTGGCATTGTTGGCAACGTTGAGCAGGAACGCGGGAGCGGTTGGGCTGAGAGGATCCGGGCGGCCGGATGGATGCGAAGCCCTGCCGGCAGGGCTCGTTCGATCACCTGCTTCACGCCCTCATTCCCGCGCACCGCGCTTGAGCGCATCGATCAGCGGCGCGACGATGTCCATCGGGAGGGGAAACACGATGGTCGAATTCTTGTCGGCCGCGATCACGGTCAGCGTCTCCAGGTAGCGCAGCTGGATCGCCTGCGGTTGCCTGGACAGGACCTCCGCGGCTTGCGCCAGCTTCTCGGAGGCTTGCAGTTCACCCTCGGCGTGGATCACCTTGGCGCGCCGCTCGCGCTCGGCCTCGGCCTGGCGGGCAATCGCCCGGATCATGGTTTCGTTGAGATCGACGTGCTTGATCTCGACGTTGGTGACCTTGATGCCCCACGCATCGGTCTGGCTGTCCAGGATCTTCTGCAGGTCCATGTTCAGGCGCTCGCGCTCGGACAGCATCTCGTCCAGGGTGTGCTTGCCCAGCACCGCGCGCAACGTGGTCTGCGCGAGCTGGCTGGTGGCGGCCAGGAAGTCTTCCACCTGGATCACCGCGCGCTCCGGATCGACCACGCGGAAATAGAGCACCGCGTTGACCTTGAGCGTGACGTTGTCGCGCGAGATCACGTCCTGGCTCGGCACGTCCATGACCACCACGCGCAGGTCGATGCGAACCATCTGCTGGATGCCCGGGATCAGGATCACCAGGCCCGGCCCCTTGACGCGCCAGAAGCGCCCCAGCTGGAAGACGACGCCGCGCTGGTACTCGCGCAGGATGCGCAACGAATTGACCGCGAGGAACAGCAGCCCGACGAGGACAACCGAAAAGGTGATGGACAGACCGGTCATGGCGTGGCTCCTTGGGGCGTGGTGTGCAAGCCGAGCGTGCGGACTTCGAGCGTCAGGCCGTCGATGCGGGTGACGCGCACCTGCTGCCCCGGGCTCAGCGCCTCGTCGGCACGGACCTGCCAGCGTTCGCCGTCGACCCGTGCCCAGCCCTGACCGCCGTCGAACTCGATCACCTCGCCCTGCATGCCGACGATCCGTTCGATGCCGCTGACCACGGGCCGCCGGCGGGCCTTGACGGCCATGCCGGCCACGCCGATGACGAACGCCGCCGAGACCAGCGTCACGGCGCCAATCAGTGGCAGCGGGATGCCGAAGCCCGGCACGTCGGCGTCRATCAGCAGCAGCGCACCGAACCCGAACGCCGCGACACCGCCGATGCCCAGGACGCCGAAGCTGGGCATGAAAGCCTCGGCCACGAACAGCGCGACACCCAGCAGGATGAGGGCCAGGCCTGCGTAGTTGATGGGCAGCATCTGCAGACCCCACAACGCCAGCAGCAGGCACACACCGCCGATCACGCCGGGGGCGACGAAGCCGGGGTTCAGGAACTCGAACACGAGGCCGTAGATGCCCAGCATCATGAGCAGCAACGCGAGGCTGGGGTTGCTGATCACGGCGAGGAGATGGGCGCGCCAATCGGGCGCCAGGGCCACCACGGGGGCCTGCTTCGTCGCCAAGGTCACCGTTCGCCCGCCGGTGTCGCCCATCTTGACCACGCGGCCATCGAGCTGGCGCAGCAGGTCGGCCAGGTCCAGGGCCACGAGATCGATCACGCGGCGTGCCAGCGCATCGCTTGCAGGCAGGCTTGCCGCTTCGCGTACCGATTGCTCGGCCCAGAGGCTGTCGCGCCCGCGCAGCTGGGCCAGGCTGCGGATGTAGGCGGCGGCGTCGTTGGTGCGCTTGGCAGCCATCGTGTCGTGACCGGCGCCGGGTGCGGACGCTGCGCTGGCCGGGCGGTCCGGCGGTTCGGCACCCAGCCCGGGCACGCCGATGGCCACCGGGGTCGCGGCACCCAGGTTGGTGGCCGGCGCCATCGCCGCGATGTGCGATGCATACAGGATGTAGGTGCCGGCGCTGGCAGCGCGTGCTCCCTGGGGCGAGACGAAACCCGCGATGGGCACGGGTGACGCGAGGATGTCCTTGATGATGCTGCGCATGGCGGTGTCCAGTCCGCCCGGGGTGTCCAACTGCAGCACCACGAGCTGGGCGCTCTCGACGGACGCGCGTGCGAGCGCACGCTGGACTTGATCGGCGGCGACGGGGCCGATGGCGCCTTCGAGGCGCAGCACGAAGACCGGGCCGGCCGGGGCAGGCACTGCCGCTGCACCGGCCGGCCCGACGGGGGCGGCCAGCAGGGTCAGCACGCAAAACAGCCAGGCCAGATGCTTCACGGACGGCTCCTCGGGGGCCTTCCGGCGCCGACGAGCGAGCCTGCGAGCACCCCATGGAAGAGCAGCCTACACCTGCGGGTGGCTGGATGCCATCGGGACGGTGCGCGCGATGGTCTTCCGATGAACGTGTCCGAAAGCGGCGAGCGTCTTCGGGGACGACGCTCATCATGCGTGGCTTCGAAAGCTGAACGGGTGGCAGTTGAAGGCCACGCTCGCAGCCGCTGATCCGCGTGCCGCGCTGAGCACGGGCTTTCCTCGTCCACGACTCCCAACCATCCCGCACATCGGATAGCAGGCCTGTTGCCGCATCGCTGGCCGGCGACCGCGGCATCCTAAGCTCGGTCAAGACGGGATTGCCGGACGCATACGATCATCTGCACGCCTATTGCAAGGCCTCATACACGGCGTCGCGCAGAGCCGCACGATAGGGTTCGCGCAGACTTCTGGATTGCATCATGAAGACCACAACGAGTTTGTTCCGGGGGTCCACCCACGAGTACGTGCCTGCGCCGCCGCCTGTCCAGTAGTCGCCGAGTTCACCTCGCGGCGCAGTAGCGCCGTCAAGTGTTCTCACCGCAAGACCCAGTCCGAAGCCGTAGGCAGGTCCTGGCAGGTAGTTCGTTCCTCGGCCTATTCCCTTGCCGAGCTGATCAGTCGTCATGGCCGAGACGCTCTGCGCACTCAAGACACGCCGCCCGTCGAGCTCGCCGCCATTGAGCAGCATCTGAAGAAAGCGTGCGTAGTCCGTGGCCGTGGAGTGAAGCCCCTGGCCTCCTGACTGGAGTCGACGAACTCGCCGGGGATCGTCCATCGGCGGGCGCTCACCTGGAAAGGGCTCGGCGATACGCATCGTCTTCTCGGGCTGCGAAACGATGAAGTCAGTATCACGCATGTCCAAGGGGTCGAGGATCCGATCCTTCATGAGCGCGCCCAGCGACTTTCCGGAGGCCACCTCGACGAGTCGCCCCAACACGTCGATGGCCGAGCTGTAGGCCCACACAGTTCCAGGCTGCGAAGCCAACGGAGCGCGTGACAGCCAGGTAGCAAGCTCAGCGGTGCTGAAGTCACGGGGGTAGTCCCGGCTTGTCGCGTTCAGCAGCTTGGTACGCTCGGAGTGCGGCGCCAGCCACCCGTAGTCAAGGCCCGCCGTGTGGCGCATCAGATCCCGTACCGTTGGCGGTCGCATTGCGGCAACGGGTTGCCCATTGTTCGAGCCGGGAGTCGATTCGTCCAAGACCTTTGCACCCTCGAACATCGACAGATACTTCGTGATCGGATCGTCCAGGCCGATCTTGCCTTCGTCCACGAGCGTCATCGCGACCGCAACGGTGATTGGCTTGGTCATCGACTCAATCCGAAAGATTGCGTCATTGCGCATCGGCACAGCATCGGCCGGATTCATGTCGCCGATCGATGCAAGCAGCACCGATCGCCCCCTGGACTGTTGATTTCCATCCAGAACTGACCCACTGAGCCCGAGGATTTCCATCCAAAACTGACCCACGCAAGAACCCTAACCTGCTGCTTTTGGTGGCAGGGAGCGAAGGAGTGATTGACGTGGCGACACTGAGTGTCATCAGGCGCTGGGCACTGCGCGAGCAACTGTCCATCCGAGAGATAGCCCGGCGCACGGGCCTGTCTCGCAACACCATCAGGCGGTACCTGCGAGACGATGCGGTCGAGCCGCAG